>CAYWAV010000036.1:0-9371 GCA_964456225.1 uncultured Chitinophaga sp.
AATTACAAAAGTGCGTACGAAAATCATAAGCTATATATTCTTTATCGTGATAGTTTGGACAATGAAGAAACGCGTAAAAAAACAATTCAAACTCAAATGACCTATGATTTTGAAAAGAAGGAAGCAGTGGCTGATGCTGAACATAAAAAAGAATTAGAAAACCAAGAATTGATTGCAAATGAAAAAAGTCGGAAACAAAAAACCATCTTACTTCTTGTTTCTTGCTTTTTGCTATTTGTTGTTGTGTTTGCAGGATTTGTATTTCGTTCTCTAAAAATCACACGCAAGCAAAAGGATCTTATTGAACAGCAGAAAAATATAGTGGAGGAGCAAAAGGCTGAAGTGGAAATGCAAAAATCGATTGTGGAAGAACATCAAAAAGAAATTATTGATAGCATTGTGTATGCTAGAAGGATTCAGCGGTCTTTATTGCCAACGGAAAGTTATATCGAAAAGAATTTGAACAGATTAAAGAAATAAGGGACGGATGACTAAAAAAGAACGTTTCGAAAAAATAATAAACTATTTCAGCATTCATCACCCCATTGCGGAGACGGAATTGAAATATGATAATCCTTATCAATTGTTGGTGGCGGTTATTTTATCAGCTCAGTGCACCGATAAGCGAGTGAACATGGTCACTCCTAAATTGTTTCAGGCTTTCCCTGTTCCTGAAGTAATGGCGGTTGCTAGCAGCGATGAAGTATTTGACTATATAAGAAGTATCAGTTATCCCAATAATAAAGCAAAGCATTTAGTGGGAATGGCAAAAATGTTGGTGAATGATTTTAAAGGAGTAATTCCTTCTGAAATTGATGAACTGGTGAAAATGCCGGGTGTCGGACGAAAAACAGCGAACGTAATTGCTTCTGTAGTTTATGATAAACCAGCTATGGCTGTAGATACACATGTATTTCGTGTTTCAAACCGTTTGGGTTTAACTACCAATTCGAAAACACCTTTAGAAACTGAAAAACAGTTAATTAAATACATTCCAGAGAACAAAGTTGCCGTTGCTCACCATTGGTTAATCCTTCATGGAAGATATGTTTGTATTGCACGAAATCCAAAATGTGCCGAGTGTGAATTGAAGATGTTTTGTAAGTATTTTGAAAAGCTGTAATTGCCAATCTCTTTCAAAATTTTGCTACATATATTAGTATTCGGAAAATTAGCCCTGTTTTTATTGCCTTGTAGCTTTAGCTAAAAAAATTAAATTCTGCTACGTTTTTTAGCATTTTCATTTTTTTCTTTTTTTCTGTTAATAAATACCACAACTTTGTCTCGTTAATAAGTGATAATTCATTTAAATTTATAGAAAAGAATTTATGAAAAATCACACTACAAGCCTGAAAGCAGGAGACAATGCTCCTGATTTTAAAGCGAAAGATCAAAACGGAAAAATAGTTTCTTTGAAAGATTATGCAGGAAAAAAGTTGGTTTTGTACTTCTATCCGAAAGACAATACACCAACTTGTACTGTTGAAGCTTGTAATTTAAGAGACAATTATTCAGCATTAAAAAAGAAAGGCTACGCTATTTTAGGCGTAAGTGCGGACGAGGAGAAAAAACATTTAAAGTTCATTGAAAAATTTGATTTGCCTTTTTCGCTTCTTGCGGATGTGGATATGAAAGTGATAAAAGCCTATAATATATGGGGAACGAAACAGTTTATGGGAAGAATATTTGATGGAATCAACCGAACCACATTTGTAATAGACGAAAAAGGAAAAGTTGAAAAAGTAATTACCGATGTAAAAAGTAAGAATCATACGGAGCAAATACTAGAATAGAGCGTTATTATTTCGAAGCATGTCCCCCTTTGAAGGGGGCAGGGGGATGAGGAAAATGAATATTAAGACGCACAAACACACAGTTTACTAATGAACCAATTAACTAGTGAACTAATTAACACGTAACTATAAAAATCTATATAACCATGAGTAAAGAAACCAAAGAATCAAAGGGCGCAAAAGACGCTAAAGAATCAATCAACAAAGAAAAATTGAAAGCATTACAACTTACAATTGATAAGCTGGAAAAAACATACGGCAAAGGAGCCATTATGAAAATGGGTGATGCTCCAGCAGAGAACATGGAAGTGATTCCAACCGGTTCATTAGGAATCGATATTGCATTAGGAATTGGCGGATTGCCAAAAGGAAGAGTGATTGAAATTTACGGACCGGAGTCTTCCGGTAAAACAACTTTAACCTTGCATGCTATTGCAGAAGTACAACGTGCCGGTGGAATTGCAGCATTCATTGATGCAGAACATGCATTCGATCGCACTTATGCTGAAAAATTGGGAATTGACACAGAAAATTTATTAATATCTCAACCCGATAATGGTGAACAAGCATTGGAAATTGCTGAGAACTTAATTCGTTCTGGTGCTATCGACATTATTGTAATTGACTCTGTTGCAGCATTAGTTCCGAAAAGTGAAATAGAAGGGGAGATGGGTGATTCTAAAATGGGATTACATGCTCGTTTGATGTCACAAGCATTAAGAAAATTAACAGGGACAATTAGCAAAACAGGTTGTTGCTGTATCTTTATCAATCAATTGCGTGAAAAAATTGGGGTGATGTTCGGAAACCCTGAAACTACTACTGGTGGTAACGCATTAAAATTTTATGCTTCCGTTCGTATTGATATCCGTAGAATCGGACAAATTAAAGAAGGTGATGCTGTTGTTGGAAATCGGACCCGTGTGAAAATTGTGAAAAATAAAGTGGCTCCTCCTTTCCGTTTAGCCGAATTTGATATAATGTACGGAGAAGGAATTTCTAAAGTGGGAGAAATCGTTGATTTAGGTGTGGAGCACAATATCATCAAAAAAGCAGGTTCTTGGTTTAGTTATGGTGATACAAAATTAGGGCAAGGTAGAGATGCAGTTAAAGCATTGTTTCAAGATAATATGGAATTGTGTGAAGAAATAGAAATGAAAATTCGTGTTGCCTTAAGCAGTACAGCTATTGTTACAGCAGAAATTCCAGAGTTGGCAACAGCAACAGTAACAGCAAAAAGCTAAAATAAAAACAGGCAAATCTGCTCAACAGGATTCTGTTAATTAAATGAGTATATTTACTCATTCATAAATGTCATCCCCAAACATTGTGTTTCCTTTGAAACACTCTGAAAGGGGATGACATTTTTTATATAACTTTATGCCATTCTTAATTTGATGAATATGAATTTTAAAGCAACAATCTTAATTTCCCTTTTTGCTGGACTAGTCTTGCTTTCTTCTTGCGGAAATGAAACTGCATCTTCTGAAGCAGGAACATCAGATTCATTAAAATCTGTATTGCCTGAAGCATTACTGAAATTAAATGAAGCAATTGAAAAAGAACCTACGAATGCCGAGCTTTTCCACAAGCGTGCGCAATACCATTTGCAACAAAGAAACTTTGATGCTGGTTTTGAAGATATGAAAAGAGTAATGACCATAGATAGTTCAAAAGCATCTTATTTTATTACTCTTTCCGATTTATATTTTGTAACCAATCAAACGGCTAATTCAAAAGCAACATTAGAAAAGTGCATTTCGTTGGATGATAAAAATGTGGATGCAATGCTGAAATTAGCAGAGCTTTATTTTTATGTAAAAAAGTATGACGACTGTTTTAAGTACATCAACATGGCATTGAAAATTGATAAATATAATCCCAAAGCATACTTTATGAAAGGGATGAATTACAAAGAAATTAAAGATACAGCAAAAGCAATTTCGAGTATGCAAACAGCCGTGGAACAGGATCCATCCTTTTACAATGCCTACATGCAATTAGGAATTTTAAACGCAGCACAAAAAAATCCCATCGCAGTTGAATATTATAAAAATGCTTTACGTGTTCAACCAAAAAGCACCGAAATATGGTATGCAATTGGTAAATATTATCAGGATGTTGAAAATTGGGACAAAGCAATGGAAGCTTATAATGTGTTACTGCAAATTGATCCTAAAAATAAAAATGCAAATTACAACATGGGTGGAATTAATTTGGTTGGCAAAAAAGATTATAAAACGGCATTAAAATATTTTACTACAGCCCTGTCAAGTGATCCTGCTTATGTTGATGCCTACTATGCTAGAGGGGTGTGTTATCAAACAATGGGAGATAAAAAAAATGCAGTAGTTGATTTTAACGCTTGTTTAACCATTAACCCAATGCATGAGCAAGCTAAAAAAGCCTTGGAAGGAATTAATTAGTGCTACAGCTTAATTTTTTTAGAAATTAATTGCTCTCCATTAAAAGCTTTTATAAAATAAACTCCTTTGGAAATACTATTGATTGGAATCAGTATTTCGGAATTTTCTCCTAACGTGTTTTCTGTTGACGAATAAATTTTCTTTCCCGTTAAATCGAAAAGTTCAATAGAAATAGTACAATTGTTATCGCAATTAAAATAAACAGCTAATTGGTTTTGTGACTCAATAAATTGTGTGTTCAAAATTTCGAACCCAGTTTGGTTTTTTTCTACAGAAACAATTGAACTGTAAGTAAACTCCCCATTGTAATCTGTTTGTTTTAGGCGATAGTAAGAAACTCCTTCCAACGGTTTGTTGTCAATAGTCGAGTAGTTTTTTGTACATGTACTGTTTCCAGCTCCGTCAACAACAGCAATCTCATTAAAAAATATTCCGTCTTGCGAACGTTCAATTGTAAAAAAATCGTTGTTCGTTTCGGATGCAGTACTCCATTTTAAATCAACACGATTACTCGAATTGAAATTTGCAGTGAATGATAAAAGTTCAATCGGTAATGGATTTACTCCTGTAGTTCTACTCGCTAAAGTAAACGGACTGAATGAAGTAACAACACTGCTCGTTACTGTCCCAGTACTTGGATCTGCAGCTCCTGTTGTAGCAGTATTTCCTTCGTCTTTCCATGTTGAACCATTCCATCTTGCAACAGCTAAATCTGGAAGAGAGGTAACTCCACAACTATATGTATCCCAACTTAAAGCAACATTAGCTGTAACACTCGCACCAGCTCTATTCAACATCCAATATTCACATCTTCCTATGTCATCTAATGTTGCATCTTTTAAAGTTACATCATATGGAACTACATTCGGATCTGTATGAAAATATTCTGCAGTAAATGTTTCTGAACCGCTTAAATTGCTAATTGCAATTGGTCGATATTGTAAATCCTTCCCAACTGGGAATACAAAATTGGTTGTTCCAATTTTTGATAATGGTCCGTAAACAAAACTATTGTTATTAGCTCCAGAAGTAGCAGAACCAGCATACATTGTTAAAGTATAGGTGCTACTTGTATAGAAGTAACCATTAGTAAACGTTAATGTTCCTGTTGAAGCAATAGATGATGATGAAACGAGTGTAAGTCCTCCTGATGAATTGTTTAGAGTAAGATTATTGAAATTAGTATTTATAGGTCCAGTAATTTGTTGCGCACTTGTTCCATTGAAAGTAACCGTATTTACGTTATTATGTGTAAAGGTTCCGTAGTTATTCCAGTTTTCAGTTAATGATATATTATATTGATATGTTGCATCCCAAAGATTGTCTAGTGTTGTGCCAGCCTGAATGGTAATGTTTCCAATTACTGTAAGATGTTCTCCCAAATAAACATAAGGATATAATGCTCCAGGTTGTGTAATGTTCAAAGATGGAATAGGTGAGCCCGCTTCAATTTCAAATCCTGCAAGAGTAAAAACCGTTGATGCTGCAACTCCTACTTGAAATGTTCCTCCTGTAATAATGTTGGACGAATAAATAAAAATATCGCTCGCAGTTGTTGCTTCGTTGGTGAAAATAATAGTACCACCCGACATAATTAAACTATCTGATGGAAGTGGTAAATAAAAATCTGCAATGCTTCCATGTGCATTTGAACCAAAACGAGTTAATGTAACTATACCACCACTTTGACGATACGAAACGTTTGCTTGATTCGTATTTGAACTGTTTGCTGCTTGTAATCTTCCTCCAACGTTTACTGTTCCACCTTCAACGGTCATGTTTGAACCCGTAAGTAAACGAATAGAATTTCCATTAGCCGTTCCTGCATAAAATCCTCCCCAAGTTACTCTCAATAAACCAGAAATATTGTAGGAATCATTTTGTCCACTGATAGTCACGTTTGGATTATTTAGCCATATTCCCGCAGTTGATGGAACATTATAAAACGATCCTGTTTTTAATAATGTTCCTGTGAAAGTAAAACTTCCAGAAAATTTTATCGTGCCATTTAATAAATCGTTCGCACTGGTACTAGCTGCCGAATGAAGAAAACTAGTGGTCGCACTAAAGTTACTGGTGGAAATATTTAAAATATTATTTCTAGATGTTCCCATATCCACTTTAATATAATTGAATCTTGTGAGTGTGCATGTACCAGAAACATTTTGATTTCCATTTTTATTAAAAGTAACATTGCAAAGTCGTGTACCAGATCCACCTGTCATATCAAATGTTCCACTGTTAGTAAGGTTTCCACCAATTGTTAATGTATGAGTTGCTGCTGCACTCGATTGAACATTAAACGTTGCACCCGATGCAATAGTTATGTAGTCGGTTACTGTAATTGTTCTTGCTGTAGTTGTGTTTTCAAAAGTTAATATTCCATTAATGGTTAGATTAGGAGCAGTTGCAGTTGTGTTAATCGAAACAGTGTGTCCACTCACAATTTCAACAGCCGCGGCAGCACTGGTTGGAACAGTACAAGCATTTACCCATCCGCCAGCACCCGTTGGTGAAGCTTCCCAAGTTGTAGCGGAATTCCAGAGTCCTGTAACTTTTGAACGATAATAGTAAGTAGATGTAGCTCCCGTAGTAGCAATGCTTAAGGTTGGAATAGTTGCTGGTGTATAATAATCATAAGTGCTTGCATTTGTTGCATCCCAACAATAAGGAATGATAGCAAAATTATAAGTTGTTAAATTACTTAAGCCACTTATTGTAATAGAAGTGGATAAAGTTGTTCCTGCCAAAGTTGTTCCAGCAGGTAATATTAAAGATACAGGATTTGTTCCGTTCACAACACCACTCGATGTTGGGTCTGTGCCATCCGAGCGCATTAGTATCATATAGCCTTTTACATTAGCGCCAGTAAAGGGAAAAGACGCAGCTGTCCACGCTAAAGCAATATCAGTACAATAAGCAGTTCCTGCAAATGCACTTGCATGTGATGCAGGAGGATTGGAAAGTGTAAAACTATTTGCTGTAATTGGAGATGCAGTCAGATAACAAGGTGTTGCTGCATGATAGGTATAAATAGCGAAAAAATAATTTACTTGTGGACTTAATCCTGTTACAGTAACACTAGACCCGCTTCCTGTATAAACAACATAATTTCCAGTACCAATTTGTGTTCCCGACCCAAATATTGAATTTGCTGTATATATTGTACTACTAACAGGTGATGAGTTTACTGATGAACTTGCTTTTGCTACAACTATGACTCCAGCATCGCCATTTCCATTTCCACTCCAGTTGACTGTCATTTGATTTTCTGTGATTCCACTTAAACTAATTCCACTCGCTTGAATGGTTGGGGTAGTACAGGCTGGAGATGTCGTGACCGTAAAGGATGTATTATTGTTTATGCGACAAGTTGTTCCAGCTGCTGATAAATTATTCGGAATAAAAAAGAAATCAATGGTTTGACTGGCAGGAACAGCAATGGCAGTACCTGGTGTAAATACATAGGTAGCACTTGCAGTGGTGGGTGTAAATGAACCTATTGATACTTTCGATCCTCCACCTATACTGTATTGCACTTCTACGTTCGATGAAACTGTTATTGCACTTACTTGTGAAACAACACTAATTGAAGAAACAGTAAAAGTAACTGTCGCATCGCTTGTAATGGAATTTGTGTGCCATTTATTACTGCTTAAAGCGCTAGCAAGCGTAACGTTAAAACCAGAACCAGCTATACCTGTTGCTGCAGACGCGCATGTGACCCCACTTCCTCTTGATAATTGTGAAAATGTCAAACCTGTAACAGCGGGAGAAATAGTTGCTGTTGGCACAGCCGGACAAAGAACTGTTCCCATTCCTGTATATGCAACAGTTGTTTGCCCAAAACTTAATTTCGACAAAACAAAAATCAACAAAACAATATGTAACCCTTTTAATCTCATTCTAATAATTATAGTATTATCAGTGGTTTCGGATGATTGTAGAAAATTTTACAAGTCCTGTAGGGTATTCACCGGAAGTATTTATTACAAAATTAAGCCCAATTTATAATATCTAAATAACCAAAATATTATAAAAATGTTAAATACTTAATCTATTGATTCAAAATTAGATAGAATGGTTGCAACCACCAAATTTATTCGATATATAATTATCAACAAATTGTTAAGATTTATATCCCAAAATAGCTTCATTTTTTTATCTTTGCGCGCATGCAAGAAACGATATTAATTTTAGATTTTGGTTCTCAATATACACAGCTCATTGCGCGCAGAGTGCGCGAATTAAACGTGTATTGCGAAATCCATCCCTACAACAAAATTCCTGAAATTTCTAAAGATATAAAAGGGGTAATCCTTTCTGGAAGCCCTTTTTCAGTGCGTGCTGCTGATGCTCCCAATCCTTCATTAGATGCCTTTAAAAACAAACTTCCTTTACTGGGTGTGTGTTACGGAGCGCAGTTGATGGCACATAAATTTGGTGGCGAAGTACAAGCTTCTGAACATCGCGAATACGGAAGAGCAAATCTTTCTTTCGTGAAAGAAGACAATGTATTGTTTAAAGGTGTTAGCAACAACTCACAAGTCTGGATGAGCCATGCGGATACCATCACTAAAATTCCTGATAACTACGAGATTATTTCAAGTACAAAAGATGTAAAGTTTGCAGGTTATCAAGTAAAAGGTGAACAAACATTCGGAATTCAATTTCATCCTGAAGTTTATCATTCTACCGAAGGAGCAATCTTGTTGAGAAACTTCGTAGTAGATATTTGTGGCTGTAAACAAAATTGGACTCCCGATTCATTCGTGGAAACAACAATTGCCGACTTAAAACAAAAAATAGGAGACGATAAAGTAGTGTTGGGATTGAGCGGTGGCGTTGATTCAAGCGTTGCTGCCGTTTTATTGCACAAAGCAATCGGAAAAAACTTGTATTGTATTTTTGTTGATAACGGATTGCTACGTAAAAATGAATTCGAATCTGTGTTGGAATCATACAAACACATGGGATTAAACGTAAAAGGAGTAAATGCAAAAGATCTTTTTTATACAGCATTAGCAGGCGTTACCGATCCTGAATTGAAACGCAAAGCCATTGGAAAAGTATTTATTGATGTATTTGATATAGAATCAAAACGTATTGAAGACGTTAAATGGCTAGCACAAGGAACCATCTATCCGGATGT
>CAYWAV010000036.1:9471-34750 GCA_964456225.1 uncultured Chitinophaga sp.
ATTTTGCAAGAAGTGGATGCTATCTTTATTGATAACCTTAAATCATCTGGTTTGTATAAAGAAGTTTGGCAAGCAGGAGCAATCTTTTTGCCAGTTCAATCGGTAGGTGTGATGGGCGATGAACGTACTTACGAAAATGCAGTAGCTTTGCGCGCTGTAACAAGTACCGATGGAATGACAGCAGATTGGTGTCATTTACCTTACGAGTTTTTAGGAAAAGTATCCAATGAAATTATAAATAAAGTAAAAGGAATAAATCGTGTGGTGTATGATATTAGCTCAAAACCACCAGCAACAATAGAGTGGGAGTAAATTGAAAAATTGAAAAATTGAAAATTGAAAAATTAAATATAACATTTATTTTACTTTTGTCTATTGGCTTTTGTCTACTGTCTACTGTTTCTTCGTACGGCCAAGAGAAAGAATCAACCGATATTCACAAGACCCGAAGCTCCGCAACCATCAATGGTTTTAAGTATTATTTGCACACAGTTGAAAAAGGACAAACCCTTTTTGCAATTGCAAAATTTTATAAACGCGATGTAAATGACATTGTTATTGATAACCCCGAAGCAATTGATGGAATAAAACCCGGACAAATTTTAAAAATTCAAATTACAAAGAAAAAACCTACCGAACTTTCTGCAAACGATACTGCAAGTTTTGTTATTCATAAAGTAGAAAAATCTCAAACATTATATTCCATAAGTAAATATTATGGCGTTTCGGTAGAAAAAATAAAAGCTTTGAACCCTGAATTATCGGAAGGCTTAAAAGCAAATCAATTATTAAAAATTCCCTCACTAATTAAAAAGACAGAAATTATAGAAAATACAACAACAACTAGTACTACTACCGTTAATCAAAATCCAACAACAATAACTACTACCGAAGCAACAGATAGAGCGGCTTTAGGTTACGCCAATTACAGCGGTGAGAAAAAAGAAGAATACAATATAGCCTTCTTTTTACCTTTTCATGCAGACGAAGCCAATTTAATTGATCTGGAAAAAATCATTAAAGGTGATGCAGAATTTTCGAATAAAACAAGTGTAGCACTTCAATTTTACGAGGGAGCACTTTTGGCAATCGACTCCTTAAAGAAATTGAAATTAAACGCTAAAATATTTGTATACGATGTTGATGATAAAGATTCGTTATCAATTCTAAATATTCTGAAAAAACCCGAATTGTTGGAAGCTGATTTAATTATCGGTCCCTTGTATGGTTATAGTTTTATTCCAGTCGCAAGTTTTGCTAAGGAGCATTCTATTCCAATTGTTTCTCCTTTCACTCAGGTGAATAAAATTTTATTTAACAATCCTTACGTTTCAAAAGTATCGCCTTCTATCACAATGCAAGTGGAGCAAATGGCGCATTTTGTTGTGGATTCTTTCCGAACTCAAAACATTATTGTTGTAAATAATTTAAATGTGAAAGAGGCTTCTTTTTTTAATGCATTTAAAAATACAGCAAACGCAGCATTAATAGAATCTGGATTACCAGCTTCTGATTCAGTTAAAATAGGTGCTGGCTTAGGGATGACTCAGGGTTTACTTAGTACAACTAAAGTGAATGTAGTGGTTCTACCTTCTAATAATCAATCCTATGTTACCGAGTTTATTTCCAGTTTGAATACGTTAAAGGATAAATATAAAATTGTTTTGTTCGGATTACAGAGCTGGGTGAATTACGATAATTTGGATTTCGATTATCTAAATAATTTATCATTACACATCCCTTCTAATACATACATCGATTATAAGAATTTACAGACGCAAAGTTTTATTAAAAATTACCGAACGAAGTACAAAACAGAACCAGAGCTATATGTTTTCCATGGTTTTGATGTAACCTATTCTTTTGTTTCATTGCTTCAAAAAGAAGGAACAGGCTTTTTAAAAAATCTTCCAGAAAATAAATTCCAAGGAATGGGAAGTAATTTTCAATTCTCACAATTTCCTGCCGACAGTGGTTTCGAGAATAAATTTGTGTTCATCCTTAAGTATAGCGAATATCAATTGTTAAAAGCAAATTAATTAATGCCTACCAAAGAACAAATTTCAGAATGGTTCATGTCCTTGCAGGATTCCATTTGCCTTGCATTGGAAAACGAAGATGGAAAAGGCCTGCCTGCCGGACAGGCAGGTAAGTTTAAAGAAGATAATTGGGTAAGGGCTGAAGGTGGTGGCGGAAGAACTCGTATTATTCAAAATGGGAATGTTATTGAAAAAGGTGGAGTTTTATATTCTGCTGTTCACGGGCCAATACCAGATTTTCTTAAAAACAATATGAGTGGAGATAATCATTCAGTTAACACTGAGTCAACTACTCCGGACTCCGAAATGCCAACTCCTAACTTCTACGCAACAGGAGTTTCTATTGTAATTCATCCTAACAATCCAATGGTGCCAATCATTCATATGAATGTTCGGTATTTCGAAATGTCAACTGGGGTTTGGTGGTTTGGTGGAGGCATTGATCTTACACCACACTATGTTGTTGAAGAAGATGCGAAATTTTTTCATGCTGCTTTAAAACAATCCTGCGATAAACATCAGCCAAATTATTATGCAGATTTTAAGAATTGGGCTGACGATTATTTTTTTATCAAGCATCGGAATGAAACTCGTGGAATAGGAGGAATTTTCTTCGATAAACAAAAACAAACAAAAGAGGTGACAAAAAAACAGCTTTTTGATTTTGTGAAAGAAATTGGAAATACGTTTGCTCCAACGTATACTATATTAATGAATAAGAATAAGTCTTTACCTTTCAACGAAGCCAACAAGCAATGGCAGCTACTTAGAAGAGGAAGGTATGTTGAGTTTAATCTGGTTTACGATTTAGGAACTAAATTCGGACTTGAAAGCAACGGAAGAGTTGAATCCATCTTAATGAGTTTACCCCAAACAGCAGGTTGGGAGTATGATTATCAGCCTGCAGCAGATAGCCTAGAAGCAAAAACCCTCTCTTTTCTTAAAAAAGGCATTTCCTGGGCATAAATACTCCTTGTATTATAAGGTTGCCTCTAATTTTTATCTTTTTTCATGTTTGTTAATAACTTTTTTGGCAAAATGCAACCTTTTGGACAAATTTAGACTCTACCATAATAGAGGTTAATACAGCTTTTTATCGGGTTATTCGACAAAAAGGCCATTTTCGTCTAAGTTTTTAAAAATCATTAAGGCTAAAAAACAAGGCAAAATATTTTTTATTTGCCTCATTCTTAGGTAAATTCGTTAAATTAAATTTCAAAATCTCTCAAAATGAAAACAAAACTGCTTTTAACAAATGTGAGAATGCTCTGGCTAGCGTTCCTTTTGTCTGTAAGTTTTACAGCTACTTCACAAACTTCTATTTCAGGAGGTCTATCTGTTTCAAATCCTTATGCGGTTTCTGAAAAAGATTGGACGTCTTATTTGAATAAGACCAATTTACTTTCTGAAAAAGTGGACGTTCAAAGTTTCATAAATTACATTTTATTTAAAAATGATGGGAATTTCTATGACATGGAATATTTCATGGATTATATTAAAGGGAAATTAAAGAAAGATAAAGAAGTATTGATTTATAAAGTAGGTAAAGGAGAGATTACTTCTACTGTAGGAATCAATGAGTTTTATTCTAGTTTACAACCGAAATATGAAATTTACTTTTTTGAATTTAAGAAAAGAAGAGATCAAATTGTAGAGTCACATAATTTAAGAGCAGCAGGTGATAATCCATTTCCTACTCCGTTAAATTGTGGTTCTCCATGTACGAATCCCGGTTTTGAAGCTGGAACAGGTTTCTGGGATTATTATACTGGAACAGCTTGTGCTAGTTCTACTAGCGACCCTTGCTCCATTGTAGCTGGTTTTAGCTCCTCCCAGCATGTTATTCAAACCGTTGGAGGTTCAGATCCTATTGTAGGTGCTGCCTTGCCTGTTGTTCCTCCTGGCGGTGGTTCAAGTTCACTTATGTTAGGTGATGGCCCTACTACAGGTGGATACGCTTCTCGTGCAAGCATCTCTTTTACCGTTTCAGCTGCAAATGCAAACTTTACTTACCGTTATGCGTGCGTTTTGCAAGATCCAACATCTGGACATTCTGACCCCGAACGTCCATATTTTAATGTACACCTGCGTGATGGTGCAGGTGCGTTGATTATGTGTGGTGAATACATGGTAATGGCCAAACCACCAATCGCTGGTTTTGCTTTGGCTCCAGGATATACTGATGTTTATTATCGCGGTTGGACTACCGTTCTTGTACCGCTCAGTTCATATATTGGGCAATGTGTTACCGTCCAATTTACTTCTTCTGATTGTGCACTAGGTGGACATTATGGTTATGCCTACATTGATGGTGATTGTGATCCATTAGTTATTTTAGCTTCATCGCCTTCTATTTGTGGTGGGGCTTCTGTTACATTAACTGCTCCTTTAGGCGCTGCAGGTTATGCATGGACAAATACTGCTGGTGGAACAACTGGTATTGTTGGGTCTACAACTGGATCTTCTGCTGTTGTTAACGCTGCTGGAACTTACCAATGTGTAATTACTTCCGATGCAGGTCCTACATGCACAACTACTTTAACCATTACAATTGGCTCTAGTCCAACTAACCCGGTTGCTAGTTTTACAAATACAACTGTTTGTACAGGGCTTCCAACTGTGTTTACAGATACGTCCACACCTGCGGGTACTATCACCGGATGGTCTTGGGACTTTAATGGAGATGGAACTCCTGACGCAACCACACAAAATCCTTCGTTTACATTTGCCGGAGCAGGAACTTTTCCGGTTACGTTGACGGTAACAAATGGTCCTTGTAATGCAGTTATTACTCAAAACATTACGGTAACACCCGGAGGGCCTCCTACAATTACTCCTGCGGGTCCATATTGTGCAAATGCTGCTCCTGTTGTTTTAAGTGGAACACCTGCTGGTGGAACATGGAGTGGAACAGGTATTACCAATCCTGCAACAGGTGCTTTTGATCCTGCAACTGCAACTGTTGGAAACAATACAATTACTTATACTGTAACTGGTGCTTGTGGCGGTGTTGCAACTGCAACTGTTGTTGTAAATGCAAATCCGATTACAGCTGTTAATTCTCCTTCTATATGCGTTCCTGCTAGTGCAACATTAACAGCTGCTGGTGCTGCAACTTATTTATGGAGTACTGGTGCAGTAATCAATCCTATTACTGTTACTCCTGCTGCAACTACTTCTTATACAGTTACAGGAACAACTGCTGGTTGTACCTCTTCTGCAATTGCAACAGTTACTGTCAATCCTTTGCCTGTTTTAGTCATTACAAATCCACCTGCCGTTTGTTCACCAGGAATAATTGATATTACTGCTGCTGCTGTAACAGCAGGAAGTACAGGTGGCGGTGTGTTATCATACTGGACCGATGCTGCTGCAACATTGGCATTAGCAAGTCCAACTGCAGTTTCAATTGCAGGGACATATTATATTCAGTCAACTACAGGTGGTGGTTGTATGGACATTGAACCTGTAACAATTTCATTTAATCCTCCTCCAATTTCAAATGCTGGTACAGATGTAATTATTTGTACAGGTGGTGTTGGAAATTTAGGTGCGGCTACTACAGCTGGTGATGCTTATTCATGGTCGCCTGCAACAGGTTTAAGTTCTGCAGCAATTTCAAATCCTACTGTTACTTTAATTAATGCTGGTGGTCCATCAACAATTAATAGCTACACAGTTACTACTACTAACCCAACAACAGGTTGTACTTCAACAGATGTTGTTGTGGTTACGGTTGATGCTGTTGCTAGTGCAAATGCCGGTTCACCTCAAAGTGTGTGTGTAGGTAACGGAATAACATTGGCAGGTGCTGTTGGTGGTTCGGCTTCAGGCGGAACATGGAGTGGTGGTACAGGAACGTATTTCCCAAACAGCACAACTTTAAATGCTGTGTATACTCCAAGTGCTGCTGAGTATGCCGCAGGAACAGTTACTCTCACTTTAACAACAAATGACCCTACAGGACCATGTACGTTTGCGTCTTCTAACGTTACGTTTACATTTTTCCAAAATCCTATCGTTAATTTCCCTGCTGTGCCAGCTGGTTGTCCAACGCATTGTGTAAACTTTACCGATGCTTCTGCAGTTGCTGGTGGAACAATCGTTTCGTGGTCATGGAATTTTGGTGATGGTTATGTTGGACCTGAAACATCATTGCAAAATCCTCCTCATTGTTATTCAGCAAGTGGCTTTTATGATGTAACACTTACTGTTGTTTCAAACAATGGTTGTTCTACAACATTGATGATGCCTGCCTTTGTTCAAGTATATCCTGTTCCAACAGCAGAGTTTTCCCCAACACCAAATCCAGCTTCATTATTAAACCCTGTAGTAACATTAGAAAATGGTTCGTCATCTGATGTTGTTTCTTGGTTGTATCATTTTGGTGATGGCGACTCAATTGGTTTCACAACTCCTAGTCCTGTTCATACTTATCCTGATATTGCATCCAGCACATATCTAGCAACATTATTTGTTACAAACGTTTATGGATGTACGGATTTTGTTAGCCACTATGTAGAAATTGGACCAGAGTTTACTTTCTTTATTCCAAATGCATTTACTCCAAATGGTGATGGTACAAACGACTTTTTCTTTGGTCAAGGTATAGGTATTGTTGATTACGACTTATTTATATTCGATCGTTGGGGCAATCAAATATTCCATGGTGATGATTTATATGATATGTGGGATGGTAGAGCAAATGGTGGTGATGATGTTGCTCAACAAGATGTTTATGTATGGAAAGTTAAATTGACTGATGTTTTTGGTAAAAAACACAATTATATCGGTACTGTAACACTTGTTAAATAGATTCGAGACTTTTTAATTGATTTTGAATTTATACATGAAATAGAAATTCTACTACTAATTAAATCCCTCTGCAGAAATGTAAAGGGATTTTTTTTTGGTTATTAGTTGTAGAAATTTAGTTACGAATAGCCGATGAAAGCGTATAAGATTAATGTTGAATAAATAACAATCACAATATTGCTTTTAATGTTAAGCGCTCAAATGCCTTTCTTACTGCAGTGGAGCGACTTAAATTCAGTTTCATTCGTTATCTGTAACGAAAAAAATGTATCTTTGCGAGAATTTTAACCATAGAACCCCGTTCATATGTCAATAGATTCAAGCAAATTTGTAGGTGAAGGCTTAACTTACGATGATGTACTTTTAATACCTGCTTATTCAGAAGTCCTTCCACGCGAAGTAAATACAGCCTCTTATTTCACAAAAAAAATCATTCTAAATACTCCAATTGTATCGGCTGCTATGGATACAGTAACCGAGTATCAATTGGCTATTGCCATTGCGCAAGAAGGTGGAATAGGAGTACTTCATAAAAACATGAGTATTCAAGATCAGGCCGATCAAGTTCGTAAAGTAAAACGCTCTGAAAGTGGGATGATTTTAGACCCTGTTACTTTAGAAGAAACGGCTACGGTGAAAGATGCTTTGAGATTGATGAAAGAGAATAAAATTGGTGGAATTCCTGTAATCAATAATAAAAGAGATTTGATTGGAATTGTGACCAACCGAGATTTACGTTTCGAAAAAAATCACAAGCGTCCTGTTAAAGAAGTTATGACAAGCAAAAATTTGGTTGTTGCTAAAGTAGGGATGGATTTAAAAAAAGCGGAACAAATTCTTCAAAACCATAAAATTGAAAAACTTCCTGTAGTAGATAAAAATGGGAAACTGGTAGGATTAATCACTTACCGCGATATTATAAAAGTAAAAGTACATCCCAATGCAAATAAAGATAGTTTAGGAAGATTACGTGTAGCCGCAGCAATTGGAGTTACTTCTGATGTAATTGAAAGAGTGGAAGCCTTGATGAAGTCGGGTGTTGATGCGGTTGTGCTAGATACTGCACACGGTCATTCAAAAGGCGTAATAGAAGCATTGAAAAAAATAAAAAAAACATTCCAGGGTCTGCAAGTTGTGGTAGGTAATGTTGCTACTGCTGAAGGAGCTTTAGCTCTTGTTGCTGCTGGTGCAGATGCAGTAAAAGTAGGAATTGGTCCGGGCTCTATTTGTACTACACGTATTATTGCAGGTGTTGGTGTGCCTCAATTAACAGCGGTAATGGAAGTGGCAAAAGCATTAAAAGGAAAAGGTATTCCGATTATTGCCGATGGTGGAATTCGTTTTACAGGTGATATTGTAAAAGCTTTAGCCGCTGGTGCAAGTTCGGTAATGATGGGTTCGATGTTCGCAGGTGTGGAAGAATCTCCTGGAGAAACAATTATTTTTGAAGGAAGAAAATTTAAATCGTATCGTGGAATGGGTTCTATCGAAGCCATGCAAATGGGCTCGAAAGACCGCTACTTCCAAGATGCAGAAGATGATATTAAAAAATTAGTTCCGGAAGGAATCTCAGGTCGTGTTCCCGTTAAAGGTAGTTTAGCAGAAGTGGTGTATCAGTTTGTTGGAGGCTTGCGTGCAGGTATGGGATATTGTGGTTCTAAAACAATTACTGAACTTCAAAAGGCAAAATTTATTCGCATAACGAATTCAGGTATTCGTGAGAGTCATCCACATGGTGTTTCAATCACCAGAGAGGCTCCGAATTATAGCCGATAAGTTCACTGCTAAAGTTTTTTACCACTGAAGCACTAAGATAAGATCACTAAAATTTTTTTAAGAAAAAAGAATTTAGTTTTTCAATAGTAAGTAAAACAAAAAAGGAACCATAGTGGTTCCTTTTTTTCTTAGTGTATTTAATGCCTTAGTGGTAAAATTTAGAAAGGCATAATCGGATTAGAATACAACTTCGTATTCTTTAAAATTTCTTTTTCTACTTCATCAGGATTTGCTTTTCCTTTTGGCCCTTTCGAAAATTTAATCGACAATGTTAACTCGTGTGCTTTTACCGAATTTTTTGCATCATTCAATCCTCCGGCATGAACCATGTCATAACTATATCCGAAAGTGAAGTTGGAATGTTCAAATCCAACTACAATTGCATTTGCATCATGTGCTCTGTACCAGCCTCCAATCACAAACAGCAACTGATCGTTAAAATGATAGTTGGCATATAATCCCGCTGCTGGTTCAATGTTTCCGTTTTGATTGTTCACTCTCACTGCCGGACTAAGATCTACTTTTCCATTTCCGAAAACTTTTATTCCTGCCTGATATGAAAAGCGCATAGGTAATCTTGCTTGCATGCCTGCTAAACTTTGGTTCGGTTGATTCAAATGAAATCCTGCGATTCCCAAATAAGCATTGATTCTCGACTCGGTTCTGTTGGGATTAAAAAACCATAAAAAACCAAAACCCATATCGGGATGAGAAACAGAACTGTATAAACCTGCTTCGTTCGAAGGATTGGTAGCACTGTACGAACCTAAAACATATTGACTATCGTAAGATTGATCGGTTACATCAATTGATTTTTGTCCATAGCCACCCATTAACGATAAACATAAATTGTTGTTGGGAGAAATTTCTTTGCTGTAGTCAATTGCTAACCCAAAATCAACAGTGCTAAATGCACCTGCTTTATCATTCATGCCAGTTAATCCAATATCCACTTTTCCTTTTTCATCTTTTAAAATTATTGGATATAATGCTGTGAACGAATAGGTTTTATAACCTTTTTCAATAGATGACCATTGTGATCGGTAATTTAATCCGAATACTATATCTCTGTTAACTCCCATCATAGCAGGATTAATTCTCAAAGGGTTTGCATACGATTGTGCAAATCGAGCATCTTGTGCAACAACTGAAAAACTCATCAGTGTTAAAAAAAGTCCGGCTAAAAATATTTTTCTATTAGTCATATTCTAGTTTTTAGAATGTTTAATTTCTTAATGTTATCTGATAAGGTTAATCATCCCTTTTGAGTCAATTATTTTTCCATCGGAAAGTGTTCCGCGTATCTGGTAAACATAAGCACCTTGGGGTAATTTGTCGCCACTTGCTTGTCTGGTTCCATCCCATCCGGTATAAAAGTCTTTCGTAAAGAAGATGCGTTCGCCCCAACGATTAAAAACCGAGAATTCGAAGTTTAACATGCCTTCACCACGAACATAAAATACATCGCTACTTCCATCTTCATTAGGAGTAAAAGCAGTTGGTATCCAAAAAGCAGGTTCGATAACCGTTATTTTTACAGCATCACTAGTTCTACATCCATTCAAATCTGTTATAACAACCGTGTAAGTGGTTGTAGTTGGTGGAGAAGCTATTGGATTATAAATTCCGGGATTGTCTAATGTTGAGGCTGGAGACCAAACATATGAAATTCCGCCTGTCGCATTTAATTGAACCGAAGAACCAACAGTTGTTGTGTCATCCATGCCGGCATTAGCACTTGGAGCATTGTGAACAGTAATTGTTATTTCATCAGTAACAATCGGACAACCATATCCAGAAACCGTTAAAGTATAAGTTGTTGTTGCCGTTGGAATAGCCGTAGGATTAGCCGTTGTAGAATCGCTTAAGTTTGTTGTTGGACTCCAAGAATAAGTTTGTCCTAAAATTAATCCTGTTCCAATTTGCATGCTATCGTTACGGCAAATTTCACCATCACTACCGGCATTTGCAATAAGCGCAGGAAGCATTGTAATAAGCACAGTATCTTTATTGGAACAACCGGTTGAAGTATTGGTTACTGTTAAAATATAATTTGTACTGGGAGCAACTGGACTGGCAGTTGGGTTTGAAATAGAAGTGTTGCTTAATGTAGCAGAAGCATTCCAGCTATAAGTGATACCTGCCATAGTGGTATCTCCTAAACTAACAGAGGTGTTAAAACAAATGGTAGCATCCATCCCTGCATTTGCGGCTGGCATTGAATCAACTGTAAATGTTTGTGTGGAAGTAGTAGTACAACCATATTGATTGGTCACATTAAAAGTAATTGTTTTAGGGCCTGAAGTAGTATAAACAATTCCTGAAGGATTTTCCGCTGTGGATGTAAGAGGAACAGCTCCCGAGCCAAAGTCCCAAGAATAAGTAATGCCAGCTCCGGTTGTACCAAAATTGTTGAAATTAACTGTTGAGCCTGGACAAGAAGGTGGAGTATATGTATAAATAGCAGATGGTGAAGGATTGATTGTAATGATATTTGTAACAGTATCAGAACCCAAACTTGTGGTAGCAATATGTCTAACTATTTTTGCTCCGGTGCTGGAATATAAAACGCCTGTAGGGTTTCCGCTGCTTGAGGTAGCAGGAATAGCTCCTGTACCAAAATCCCATGAATCGGTAACACCTGGAGTTCCTCCCGTCACACTGTAAAAATTCACAGATTGAGCTATACATCCAGGAGCAGAAGAGGTGAATTGTGCATCAGGTATAGTTGCAACAGTCCACTGTAATATTGTTCCGTCCAAACCAACTGCATATCCTAAGCTTCCATCAAAAAAATCAGCTCTAGTTAAACGAGAAGTTCCTGGTAATGTGGTTGTCCAGCTTGCACCCGCATCTGTTGTTTGAAGAATGAGACCTGTATTTAATGTAGTATTTCCCCCAACGATAACACCATTGCTAGCATCATAAAAATCCATGCCAGTTAAAACATCAGTTGTGCCGGAAGGAATTGTTCCCCAAGCAGCTCCTGAAGTAGTGGTGCGAAGTATCACTCCGTTATTTCCGCATAGTACACCAGTAGAGGAAGTAGGAAAAAACACAACCTCTAAAGGAGAACCAACACCACTTGTTAGTGGCGACCAGCTGGCTGCTGAAGTAGTAGTTTTTATTGCAACTCCTCCAAACCCGGTAGAATAACCTGTTGTTGGAGAGGTGAAAAATATAGAGCTTAATTGAGAGGCAGTACCAGTTGTTACAGGAGTCCAAGTTGCTCCGGCATTTGTAGTCTTTAAAATAAGTCCACCCGCACCAGTTATATAACCATTGTTAGCATCCACAAAATAAACATAACGCAAAGCAGCAGCTGTTCCTACAGTCATTGGCGTCCAAGTAGTTCCGCCATTTGTCGTTTTTAAGGCTGTTCCGGCATCACCAACAGTATAACCAGTAAGCGCATCTGTAAAGCGAATCGATAACAAGTTTTGTCCCGTTCCACTTGATTGTGGCACCCAGCTTACACCGGCATCTGAGCTTTTTCTGATAACTCCTGTTGAGCCACACACATAACAAATAGTTGAAGTTGGTGCAGAAACACTAAGTAAATTTGTAATTGTGCCACTGGCAATGGGCGTCCAAGTTTGGGCATTTCCATTCGAAAGGGCAATAAATAGCAGAAATAGTAGAGTGGAGATTTTTTTCATAAGTAACAGTTTATCGTTTTCAAATATACTATTTGGAAATCAATTTGGCAAATCTTATTTATATAACTAGCTATGGTTGTTGATAAAACGGATGGATATTTTATTTTTTGCCATTGTTTCGGACAGATTCCATCTCTTGTTAATAGAAGAATGGCTACAGATGAGCTGAAGGCATAATTTACTTAACAAATTTTAACAGCTCAAAACCTAAATTTTAGAGCTTCTTTTTTTTTGATACATCGCATAAATAACTACATTTGTTACCCTAAATAAAAAAACCATTAAACTTATGAATATGAGTATTTTTTCAAGATCATTAATGTTGCCATTGGCACTGATAACAGTTACTTCTGCTTTCGGGCAAACTAAAAAGTCGGATACAAAACCGGTTGTTACAATGGAGGTTGCCAAAAGCGAACCCGTTTTAATGACAATTGGTAGCACCAAGGTTACTGTAGCAGAGTTTGAGAATGTATTTCACAAAAACAATACTAAAGAAGGAACTGGAGATGCAAAATCTTTAAACGATTATGTTGACTTATTCGTGAATTTTAAATTGAAAGTAAAAGAAGCGGAAGAGTTAGGTTTGGATACTGCAAAGTCGTTCAAAGAAGAGTTGGCAGGTTACCGCAAACAATTGGCTCAACCTTATTTGACGGATAAAGATGTAAACGAAAAATTATTGAGAGAGACATACGACCGTATGCAGGAAGATGTTCATGCTTCTCATATTTTGGTGAAAGTGCTTGAAAATGCTTTACCAAAAGACACCTTGGACGCGTATAACAAAATCATAAAAATTCGTGCCCGCATTTTAAAAGGAGAAGATTTTAATAAAGTAGCTTCAGAAAAAGGAATTTCTGATGACCCATCTTCAAAAGACAATGGTGGTGATTTAGGTTTTTTTACTTCTTTGCAAATGGTTTATCCGTTTGAAAGCGCTGCTTACAAAACAAAAGTGGGTGAAATTTCAATGCCTGTTCGTACCCGTTATGGCTACCACATCATCAAAGTTACCGAAAGAAGAAAAGCACAAGGAGAAGTATTGGCTTCACATATTATGGTGAAAACAACTCCAAACATGAGCAAAGAAGATTCTTTAAATGCGTACACAAAAATTACTGAAATCTTTAACAAATTAAAAGCAGGTTCTAAGTTTGAGGATTTGGCTGCAGAGTTTTCTGATGATAAATCAACAGCTAAAAAAGGTGGAGAATTACCTTGGTTCGGAACAGGAAAAATGCCAATCGAATTTGAAAAAACAGCATTTGCCTTAACTACAAAAGGAGACTTTGGTAAACCTATGCGTACGAAATACGGATGGCACATTGTTAAATTAAATGATAAAAGAGGTTTGGCTTCTTTTGATGATTTGAAAAATGAATTAAAAGCAAAAGTTACCAAAGACTCTCGCTCACAAGCTGGTCGTACTTCCCTAATTGCTAAAGTAAAAGCAGAATATAAATTCAAAGAAAATCCAAAATTGGTAGATGAGTTTGTAAAAGTAATGGACACACTTTTATTTGATGGTCGCTGGGATGTTGCAAAAGCATCAACTTTGAAAAAACCAATGTTTAACTTTAACGAAAAAGTGTATACACAAACCGATTTCGCTAACTATATTGCATCTCACCAAAGTAAACGTCCTAAAACAGATTATTCAATTGTATTAAATCAATTATATAAACAATACGTTGAAGAATCAGCGGTTGATTATGAAGAAGCTCGTTTGGATCAAAAATATCCTGAGTTTAAAGCATTAATGCAGGAATACCGTGATGGAATTTTATTGTTCGAGCTAACCGATCAAAAAGTATGGAGCAAAGCTGTAAAAGATACTACAGGTTCAAAAGCATATTACGAAAAAAACAAAACCAATTACATGTGGGACGAGCGTGCTGAGGCTTCTGTTTATAGTTGCGCAACAGATAAGGTGGCTGCACAAGTAAGAGGATTGATGAAAAAGACAAAAACAGAGAAAGAAATTCTAGCTGTTGTAAATAAAGATTCTCAATTGAACTTACAAACGGAAACACGAATCTTCAGTAAAGGAGAAAACGAGTTTGTAGATAAAAACTGGAACCCGGGAACGTCTGCAGATATGAAATCTGAAAAAGATAAAAAAACGGTGATTGTTGTAACAACTAAATTGTTGAAACCGGAGCCTAAATCCTATATGGATTCAAAAGGAATGGTAACAGCTGATTATCAAAATTAT
Source organism: uncultured Chitinophaga sp. (assembly GCA_964456225.1). GTDB lineage: Bacteria > Bacteroidota > Bacteroidia > 2-12-FULL-35-15 > 2-12-FULL-35-15 > 2-12-FULL-35-15. Next base: position 23,979 of record CAYWAV010000036.1, read on the forward strand.
TTGGAGAAGGAATGGATTACTTCTTTAAAAGCGAAGTATCCTGTGAATGTTGATAAAGCAGTTCTTGCTACAATAAAATAGGTAAAAGATACTCCCCTAGTAAGTTTATGGTGTTTAACGCCATAAACTTTTTTTTTCTCGACTCCGCTCGAAGTGATAGTACAAATGTCACTTCGAGCGGAGTCGAGAAGTTTGAAAACTAAAACCCATAAATAACTAAAATATTAATCAGGATTAATAGTTTGTTAGTACGCATCACATATCTACTCATTTTAACCTTTCTTTTCGGCTGCGGGTCACCAACTGAAAAGGATCAAACCCGTGTTGCCATAGCCCGTGCTAACAATGAATATTTGTACCTGGATGAAATAAAAGACATTGTGCCCGAAGGAACTCCTATTAAAGATAGTACTGAACTTATGAAAAAGTATATCGATAATTGGGTGCGCGAATCGTTAGTGACACAAAAGGCGGAAAGTAACCTGGGTGACGAACAAAAAAATGTAGATAAACAATTAAGAGATTACCGTAATTCCCTTATTACGTATACCTATGAAAAAGAACTTGTAAAACAAAAGCTAGATACTGCTGTTACCGATGCAGAAATAGAAGAGTATTATAATAATAATAAGTCGGATTTTGAGTTAAAAGATAACATCATAAAGGTCGTTTACGTGAAAGTAGACAAAAACGCACCCGGAATTGATAAACTTAAAAAAATGTATAAGTCCGACTCTCCTGCCGACCGTGAACTATTAGCAAGCTATTGCCATCAATTTGCAAGTAACTTTTACCTTGATGATTCGTCATGGTTATTATTTGATGACTTGTTAAAAGAAATTCCTATTCAAACGTATAATAAAGAGTTATTTTTGCAGAACAACAGGTTTGTAGAAGTAAGCGATTCGTTGAATCATTATTTTGTGAACATTAAAGGATTTCAAATCAGAAACAGTTTGTCGCCTTTAGGATTTGAAAAAGAAAACATTAAAAACATCATTTTAAATAAACGTAAGCTTCAACTAATCACAAAAATGATTGAAGATATTTACAACGATGCAGCAAACAACAATAAAATAGAAATTTTCAACAATGATAAACTCAAAAAGTAAACTAATTCTTGCTGGACTTTGCATGTTATGCATGTTAGGAATGAAAGCGCAGGAAAAAGTTATCGATCGTATTATAGCTGTTGTAGGAAACAATTATATCTTGCAATCTGATTTGGAAAACCAATATCAGCAAATGTTAGCTTCAGGCGAACCGGTTAACGAGAATACCCGTTGCAAGCTGATGGAGGAATTGTTGTACCAGAAATTATTATTGGCTCAAGCACAAAAAGATAGTTTGGATGTATCGGAAGGACAAATTGAGCAGGAGTTGGAAAGAAGAATGAGATTCTATTTACAAAAATTTGGTACAGAAGAAAAATTTGCGGAGTTCTACGGAAAGTCGGTGGAAGATTATAAATTAGAATTGAAAGACGATGTGCGTGAATTATTGCTTGAACAACAAATGCAAAGCAAAATCACGGAAGGCATTACAGTTACTCCAAATGAAGTAAAAGAATATTTTAACGCTATTCCGGTAGATTCAATTCCGTTTGTGAATGCAGAAGTAGAAGTAGGCCAAATCATGAAAAAGCCTTCTATTACTCCCGAAGCAAAAAAAGAAGCAAAAACAAAAATTGAAGGATTGCGCCAACGTATTTTAAAAGGAGAAGCAATGTTTGGATCAATGGCTGCATTGTATTCTATGGATCCCGGCTCCGCAAGTAAAGGAGGAGTGTATGAAAAAATTCAACGTGGAGAGTTTGTTCCGGAGTGGGATGCTTGGGCATTCAAATTAAAAAAAGATGAGATATCAGAAGTGTTCGAAACGGTTTATGGATTTTTTATCATCCAACTAATAGAACGAAGAGGTGAAGAAGTGGATGCCAGAAGTTTGTTGATTGCACCTGCAGTTGATGCAAACGATATGTACAGAGCAAAACTTTCCTTGGACACAACGTTTCAACGATTGTTAGCCGATACAGCAACATTTTCTGATTTAGCTGCAAGGTATTCGGATGATGAAGAAAGCAAAAATAGTGGAGGATTAATTGTCAATCCATACACAGGTTCTACACGTTTTCAGATGGATGAGATTGGGCAGTTCGATCAAACAATTGCTTTTGCCATCGATAATTTAAAAGTAGGAGAATATACTAAACCAATGCCTTGCTCTACACAAGATGGAAAACAAGCTTATCGCATCTTGTATTTAAAAACCAGAACATTGCCACACAGAGCAAATTTGGTAGACGATTATCAGAGCATTCAAAATGCTACAATGTCGGAAAAGCAACAAAAAGCAATTCAAACTTGGATAAGAAAAAAATCATCAGATATGTATGTTCATCTTGCAGATGATTTTAAAAATTGTACTTTTAATAATAAATGGATAAATTAGTTTGGAGCTAGGAGTAGGGAGTTCTGAGAATTATACGAAGAACTTTCTCTGAATACAAACGTCATCCCGTGCCACGACACGGGATCTCCAAGTTAGAAGCAGTACACACAATTAACAGATTCCGTGTCGTAACACGGAATGACTTTTATAAACAAAATTCGTTATCCGTATCATGTATAAATCAGACGTAGAAGCAGTAGATGCATTTGTTGCAAAATACAAAACACTAAATGCCGAAATTAGTAAAGTAATTATCGGTCAGGATGAAGTTGTTAAAGATGTTCTTATTTCTATTTTTAGTAAAGGACATTGTTTGTTGATTGGAGTTCCCGGGCTTGCAAAAACGCTCCTAGTAAATACGATTGCCGATGTATTGGGATTAACTTATAATCGTATTCAATTTACCCCCGATTTAATGCCTTCCGATATTATTGGTTCTGAAATTTTAGGAGAAGACCGCAATTTTAAATTCATAAAAGGACCCTTGTTTGCCAACATTGTATTGGCCGATGAGATTAATCGTACTCCACCAAAAACACAAGCCGCTTTACTTGAAGCGATGCAAGAAAGAAGTATTACAACAGCAGGAAAACGTTACGAGTTAGGAAATCCATTCTTTGTTTTAGCAACACAAAATCCGATAGAACAAGAGGGAACTTATCCTTTGCCGGAAGCACAGTTAGATCGTTTTATGTTTAATGTATGGTTGGATTATCCTAAATTGGAAGACGAATATCAAGTAGTAAAAAGTACTACTTCCAATTTAAAAGTAGAATTGAAAAAAGTATTATCAAGCGAAGAGATTATTTATTTTCAAGAATTAGTAAGAAGAATTCCGGTTGCTGATAATGTTTTAGAGTATGCAGTTAAACTAGCATCCAAAACCCGTCCCAATACCGAACATGCTGCAGAAGTTGCAAATAGTTATTTATCATGGGGTGCAGGACCACGTGCATCACAATTTTTAGTTATAGGAGCAAAATGTCATTCATTGATAAAAGGAAAATATTCACCTGATATTGAAGATGTAAAAGCTGTTGCAGCAGCCATTCTACGCCACCGTATTGTAAGAAATTACAAAGCAGAAGCAGAAGGAGTGAGTGTAGATAAAATTATTGCAGAGCTAATGAAATAAAAATTGCTAAAAGGTTACAATTTTTTCTTCTTAGCTATTTTTACACTCATCATTCCGCCTAAATAGGCAAAAGGAAGGAAAATAAAAACAGACGAAATAGTTACCCATAGCGGGTGAAGTGTAATTAGACTGAACATCCCAACACCCATAAATATTCCACCCAAGGACATTGCTTGATTCATTTTTTTATCAATGGCAATGGAAGAGGCAATTAGTCCACCTACAAAACAAGCCAAAGCATAATTAAGCAATATAAGCAGGTGTAAGGAAAAAGGAGAATTTGCAACATGTGCTTTTAGCGCTTCGGTATCTTCTATATCAATGTTTGACGGCAGTGGATTTACAATGTGTACCAATGCTTCACCAATAATGATAATAATTATTCCAACAATTACCCCAACAATTATTGCAATTATATTTCTGATTTTCATTTTTTTAAAATTAATATAAAACAAATATAAATAAAAAAAGCCCTCCCGTATATAGCGGGAGGGCTTTCAAATTTTAATTAAAAATTATTTTACAATTAGTTTTTGGCTGTATGTTTTGCCTTCAACAATTGCACTTACAAAATAAATACCTGAAGTATAAGCAGTAATATCTAATTGGAAAGTATTGTTACCACCAACTAAATTTACATCTGAACTTGTAATTGCTTGTCCTACCATGTTGTAAACAGTAAGTGTAGCTTTAGTTGATTTAGTAGCATTTAAAACTAAGTTCACAGAACCATCAGCAGGGTTTGGGTACAAATTGATTGCAGAAAGCAAATCGTTTTCAGCAATGGATGCACCGCAAGCTAAATCAGCAACTGGAACTTTGTAATAAATAATGTTTGCAGCTGCGGTTTGTGGGTCAGGAGTAGTTGTTGTTGAAACACCATGCCCCGGAGAATTGTCATCTTGAACAATAGCATATACAAAACTATCATTGTCTTTTGCTATAGCACCGTAAACACCTTCGTGATAATCAAATCCAGCACTTGGACTAAAATCTGGCTGTGTAAGATCGATAGGAGCACACCAAGTTGCACCATTATCATCAGAACGCATAAGGTACTGGTGACGGAAGCTTTTTCCAGCAGATGCTGGAGTAATAAGGGTCATAGGAGGTCCACTCGCTCCTCCAATGTCATATCCTTCCCCTTGGTCGTTAATCCCTTCGAATAAAGAACTGTAGGTTACAAATAATTTACCGGAAGCATCAACACCTGCACTCGGGAAAGAAGTTAAAGAACGTTGGAAAGTTCCCATACCTAAAAGCGTTCCAGTTGGATCAGTGTAAACGTTTAATAATCCATCAGAATTTAGATCGAGTGTGCCTGCAATTAATACAGGAGAATTAGGAAGCATTGACTCATTCCAATACATTAATCCATCCGTATAAGGGAAGTAAGATAATGCGGCACCATCACCTACAACACGCATTGCTCCGTAAAATACGTGAGCATTGTTTGAGTTATCCAATACAACGTTAACCGCAGCATCAGAAATATCAACAGTGTCAGGAGCACCATCAGCAGGATTTGTATCTCCTGTTGTCATTAATGCTGCATCAAACAAAGGAACAGGAAATTGTTTTACAATTGTTTTTGTCCAAGTATTTCCGTTGTCAGTAGATTTAATTAAAACAACATCTACATCAAATCCACCAGCAACAATAACTACTGTACTTCCATTAGCATCAATTGAATAAGAATCTCCACCAAAACCAAGGTAAGAAGCTGAATCAATTTGAGGAATAACTGTTCTTAATTTATCCCAAGTAACACCACCATCTAAAGAGCGAGAGTATGCAATAGCACCATCTTGTCCCATAAAAGGAGTTGTTCCAACACCAGTTGTTTGAGAAATAACATGAAGAGTTTGATTAGTTGGTCCTCCAACTGAAACGCGTGACCATACATCAGGGAAACCTAATGTTGTTTCTGTCCATGTACCAGTTCCTTTAACAGGACGGGTTGCAACGTGGATGTTACTTGCTTCGTGAGAAACAACAACTTCAGCACCTGTACCTGTTACACCAATATTGGTAAAACCTGTTCTAACAGCTTCAATACGAACTGTTGGTGAAGCCATCCAAGTTGTTCCATCAAAATAGTTGTATCCTGTTCCTCTGTCGGCCCAAGAAGGGTCATTAGCAAAGGTCCAAGTTGCAGAAATTGTTCCATCAGCATTTTTTACGATACGGTTACAAATAGAACAGTTTGTTTGATTTTGGTATTCGGTAGTACCAATAACAGCCGAAGTAAAAGCTTTGTTTTGAGGTGGCGTTTTTGATTGTCCACGCAAGCTGTATACCATTGATTCGAAAGCATCGGTGCTTCCACCAACAATTTCCATGTTAGGCACTAAGGCCGTTTGCTTTGCAGCGATAGGATTGACTTTTTGAAGAGTAACAGCAGATGGAGCTTGTCCAAAAGCAGCAGTCCCTACACCAAAAGCCAGCCCAATTAGTAAGTATTTTTTCATAGCATTTAAATTTTAAATTAATTGAGGGTTTTAACTAGTATACAAATATAATATAATGAGGATAAAATCCAAATTTTTCGGTAAAACTTATTTGAGATTGTTGATAAGTAGAGCAGGAGTAAATGCTGAAGCACCGCTGAGCACGGAACTTACAAACTTAGCAATAGATAAGCTATACCGCTTTTACATTTATTGTAAAATGTTTTTCAGGAACAGCATGATTTATAAGATACTCGGATGTTTTTACATTTTTAGAATAGATAGCACACAAAGTATTTGAAACACGGTATAAATTTTTAATCTGATCAGAAGGCGCACCATCTAATATTCCTCTGAAAACATCCCAACGGATATCTCCGGGATTATTTCCATAGTCGTGCCAAACAATAATCGAATTTTCATCTTTTAATAAGGTGAATGCATTTTTTGTATCACTCATTACACTTTCGTAATGATGATCCCCATCTATAAATATCAAATCAAATTTTTGATTCAATCTTTTATAATCATAGGTTAGAGAATTACCTTGAAGATGTGTTACATTTTTTAGCCCCGTTGAAAAATGACGATGTAAATCCACATACTTATTATCCATACCCATTTCCAGCATTGTTGAATCGGGTAAATTAAGAGTTACACAATTTTTTGCAACTGTTGCTACATTCGCTACACTTTCTCCACGCCAGGTGCCTATTTCAAAATAATCACAATTAGGTTTTAATGCGGCTAAACCTTTTAATAAAGCTAAATCGATAGGAGTAGAGCCTCCATCCAAAGCAGCATAAGGTTCAACCATAATGTCGAAATTAGGAAGCAGTTCCGTTATGTCAACGGTTTTTAATCCTTTTTCTAAATTGTATTTTTTTACAACTTCATTTTTATTAACGCCTTCATCATCCAGCACTTTATTAAGTAATGCCGGTTGTTTTATGATTAATGAAATTGCTTTAAAAATTTTTGATAGTTTGCTCATGCTAATTTTTTATTCTCCTCATTGCGAGGGTTGCTTTTGTTTTAAAATCCTCTCATACAAATCAATAAATTTTTCTCCTACTTTTTCATAACTGAAATTATTAGTTGCATAGTTAGACAATTCTGTTGAATTATACTTTCCTGCTTTAATATTATCAATGACTTTATTTAATGCCTCCAATAAAGCAGACTCATCCAATGGTTTTACTAATATGCCTAAGCTTTCGGTTATATGTTCAGGTATTCCACCTGCTGTAGAAGAAACAATAGGAATTCCGCTTGCCAAGGCTTCAATCATAACACAAGGTAAATTTTCGTAATTCGAAAACAATAAAAAACAATGAGCATTGCGCATTATTTCTGCTACTTCTGTTGTCGTTTTTATGCCATCAAAAAAAGCAAATGAATTTAATATATTTAAATCGTTAGCCGTTTTAATGTGTGGAGTTGTATCACCGTCACCAATGAACCAAATTTCAAAATCTTTTCTTGTAGTAGAAAGCTTTTGTGCAACGGACAACATTCCCGAAATATTTTTATGTGCATCATCCAAAGTAGAGATGTGAACAATTTTTATTTTGTCCAGCTTCTGTTTGACTTCAGTATGCGAAGGGTAAAATAATTTTGTATCCGTTACATTGTAAATGATTTCGTACTTGGTATCAAAACCATGACTAATCATTGCATCGCGCAAATCTTTAGAAACAGGAGTTATGCAGTTGGCATTGTGAGCAATTTTTTTAGATAAAACCCTTTCTATCCAACCGCGAGGACTATTTTTAGAGGGCAAATAACCCGTCCAGTTTTCTGTAATGATATAAGGAATTCTTTTGAATTTTTTTAAATACCAAGCAATAATTCCTGCAGGATATAAAATGTTGTGATGTACTAAATCAATTGAGCTGAGTTTTTTATTTGCAATTTTGAGCCCAATCAAATGTGCTTTGATGTATCGATTAGCTTTTTGAATTTGTGAAAAAATAGGAATGGAATGTGTTACTTTTTTATAGTACACATTTATTGTAAATACATTGTTTAAGGTAGATTCAATAACTTCATATTTCTTTTTGTTGTCTGTGTCTGAGCAAACAAATAAAGCAACAACATTGGATTGTAAGGCAACGGCTTCAGCATGTTTTTGAACAAAATTACCCAGTGTAGGCAACACTCTGTTGGGATACCAGCTGGATAAAAAAAGTATGTTAAGTTTCTTGTTCATTGTTTTGCTATGAATTGCTCGCAGATTTCGCAAATTTTCGCAGACCTTAGTTTTAATAATCAATTAATCGCTTTAGCGATAAATCATAATTTTATTTACTTAATGCAATTTAAAATCATTTTTTACCATGAAAATCATAAAAACCTGCCTGCCGATAGGCAGGTCTGCGTTCCAATTTTTTTATCAAAACGTTATTGTTATTTGAGCTTCTTAGTTTTCAATCGTATCGAATTCCCAATTACTATCACATCCGAAAAGGCCATTGCTAATGCTCCAAACATTGGGTTTAAAAATCCCAATGCAGCAATTGGAATGGCTACCACATTGTAGAAGAATGCCCAAAATAAATTTTGTTTGATTGTAATTAAAGTATGCTTGCTTATTAAATGCGCTTCAGCAAGTGACGACAAGTCGTTGTTTTTTAATAAAATAATTTGTGCCGATTGTATTGCTACTTGTGTAGCATTGCCCAATGAAATACCCACGCGTGCTTTTGCCAAAGCCGGTGCATCATTTATTCCATCACCTACCATTGCAGTTGGTGTTTGGGAATTCATCAGTTCTACAGCTGTTAGTTTTTGCTCTGGAGATTGCTCTGCAAAAACTTTATCAATTCCAACTTTTTTTGCAAATGCATCACATTTTGAAAACGAATCGCCACTAAGTAACGTGCTTTTTATTCCTTGCATCTTTAATGCTTGAATACTTTCCTTTACATTCGCTTTTATTTCATCTTCTAAATCAACAGTAGCGATTAATGCGTTGTTTTTGATAACATACACGTTGTGAGATTTGTCTTTCGTTAATTCCTTTGCAATTTTATATGAACCAACTTTGTACTCATTTTTATTTGTATCAACAGCGGAAACACCCAATCCTTTTTCTTCATTCGCGTTAGAAAAAATAATTGTTGGATTTGTGTTTTGAAGTTCCTTTACAATTGATTTTGCAATAGGGTGGGAAGAATGTTGTTCCAGTTGAAACAAAATCTCTTTTACTTCTTGTTCGGTACTATTATAACAAACAATATTTTTTATTTTAAATTCTCCAGTTGTAAGTGTTCCTGTTTTATCAAAAATAATGTGTTTGATTTGAGCAAACTCTTCTAAGGTATTTCCTCCTTTAATAAGAATGCCTCTTTTTGCAGCACGGCCAATTCCTACCATTACAGCAGTTGGAGTAGCTAATCCCATTGCACACGGACAAGAGATGACGAGTACAGCAATGCTTCTCATCATTGCATCTTTTAATGTTATATCAAAAGCGAAATACGAAATACAAAAAGTAAGGATAGAGATTCCTAAAACAACCGGAACAAAAATGGCCGAGATTTTATCGCCTAATTTCTGAATATTCGGTTTTGCTTGTTGCGCTTTTTTAACCAGATCAATAATTTTTGAAAGAGTGGTGTCGTTGCCAACTCTTTCGGCACGCATTCTGAAATTGCCGTTCATCAAAATTGTTCCACCAATTACTTTGTCGGCAATTGTTTTTTCGGAAGGCATACTTTCTCCGGTGAGCATAGCTTCATCCACACTGGCTTCACCCGAAATAATTTCTCCGTCAACAGGAATTTTATCACCGCTGTTCACTTGTAAAATAGCACCAACGGGAATATCTTTGTAATTGATTTCAGTAATCACCTCTTTGCCAAATTGCAAGCCTACTATTTTAGCAGTATTAACGTTTAAAGCAGATAAGTCCTTTATAGCTGTTGTAGTTTGTTTAACGGAGCGATGTTCTAGGACATTGCCGAGCAAAACCAGTGTAATAATGGTTGCTGTTGTTTCAAAGAAAAGATAGTTGTGCGTTTCGTGAGCATCGTATAGATACATTCCTATGATACTATATATAAAGGCAGCAGAAGAACCAATAAAAATTAAAACATCCATATTGGGTATTCCGATTTTTACGGAGCCGAATGCGCTTTTTCCGAATTGCATCAATCCAATAGTAAATACAGGTAAACAAAGTGTTAGTTGGACAAAAGGTTGATTCAAGACAAATTCATGACTAAAAATCATGTGGCTGAAAAATAGTACAATGGTGAAAGGAAGTGTAAAGTAAAAACGTTTTTCAATAGAAGACATTTTGCCTTCATTTTCCTCTTTTAACTTACTGTCGATAACTTTGTAGCCCAGACTTTGTATGCCTTTTATGGCAGATTGAAGTGTGCTTTTATTCTTTATATAAAATACAGCTTCACCTGTAGCAAAATCCACATGAACATTCTCCATCCCATTTTTTTGAAGGCTTTTAGTGATCCCGGATGCGCAATTTGCGCAGTCCATACCTTCTATATGTAGGGTTATATTTTGGTTGGGCTGGTCCATTGTGCTACGAAATTAACAATAAATGATGGGTATAAGTTGTAAAAAGGGGCAAATATTTGGTTTAATGTTTCGTGCAATTACAAAAAATTCTATCTTTGCACCCTCAAAATACTATGGTGGCCATAGTTCAGTTGGTTAGAATATCGGTTTGTGGTACCGAGGGTCGTGGGTTCGAGCCCCATTGGCCACCC
>CAYWAV010000037.1:0-33190 GCA_964456225.1 uncultured Chitinophaga sp.
GTGTTTTTTCCTGGATGTCGGCAGCTTTAATAATTACCGGAATAGTTGCATATTATTTCGGAACAGATGCAGAGTTAATTTCTATGCTTAGGACCATTGACCCAATAACTGGACGATCCTCAAACACCGTTCTTGGATTAGTTGTAATGTTTTCACCTTTAGCCCTTATACTTGTTATGGGAATTGGATTCAGAAAATTAGCTTATCCAGTAATGCTATTCCTTTATTTGTTGTTTGCCATGCTGATGGGAGCGAGTATGAGTTATATCTTTTTAAGATACACTGACTCAAGCATTATAAGCGTGTTTTTTGCATCTTCAGGAATGTTCGGCATCATGGCCTTTTTGGGTTATACTACCAAAACGGATCTTACAAAATTTGGTTCTATTCTAATGATGGCATTAGTTGGGATGATCATAGCAAGCATAATCAATATTTTTATGCAAAGCGGAACAATGCAATATGTGATTAGTTTTATTGGTGTATTGGTTTTTACCGGTTTAACGGCATACGATGTACAAAAACTGAAGCGCATTGGTGCGGGAGTAGAATACGGTACTGAGGAAACAAAAAAATTGGTTCTTTGGGGAGCAATGGATCTTTACCTTGACTTTATCAACCTGTTTTTATTTATGCTTCGCATTTTTGGAGATAGAAAATAATCACATCCCGAATTTCTCGGGGTGAATAAAAAGAGTCGGGATTTAGTTTCTTGACTCTTTTTATTTTACTAATATTGATATGTAAACATTAAAAAATAAAAAAATGAAAGCATATGTATTTCCGGGACAGGGTTCCCAATTTGTAGGAATGGGAAAAGAATTGTACGAAACTTCTCCATTGGCAAAAGAATTGTTTGAAAAAGCAAACACCATTTTAGGGTTTAGAATAACAGATATCATGTTTGCTGGAACGGATGAAGAATTGAAGCAAACCAAAGTAACACAACCAGCTATCTTTTTGCATTCAGTTATTTTAGCAGCTACTTTGAGTGAAAGTGTAAAGCCGGAAATGGTGGCTGGTCATAGCTTAGGAGAATTTTCTGCATTGGTAGTTAACAAAGCATTGTCATTTGAAGATGCGCTTGTATTGGTTTCAAAACGTGCCTTAGCAATGCAAAAAGCTTGTGAAATGAATCCGTCTACGATGGCTGCGGTTTTAAATTTAGACGATAAAATAACCGAAGATATTTGTGCAGAAATTACCAAAGGTGGAGATGTAGTTGTTGCTGCAAACTATAACTGTCCGGGACAATTAGTTATTTCAGGTTCAATAAACGGAGTAAACATTGCCTGTGAAAAATTAAAAGCGGCTGGTGCAAAACGTGCCTTGGTTTTACCAGTGGGAGGAGCATTCCATTCACCTTTAATGCAACCTGCTGCAGTAGAATTAGAAGCAGCCATCAATGCTACAACTTTCAACAACCCAATTTGTCCGGTTTACCAAAACGTAACAGCCGCTGCTGTTTCAAATCCTGACGAAATAAAAAAGAATTTAATTGCTCAATTAACAGCTCCTGTGAAATGGACACAAACGGTGCAACAAATGATTGCAGATGGTGCCACTTCTTTCACAGAAATTGGTCCCGGTAAAGTATTACAAGGATTGGTTAAAAAAGTGAATCCTGCAATGGAAGCTGCGAGTATTTAGTTTATTGGTTTACTAGTATTCTGCGTGTATTATTTGTGAATACTATATATAAAAATTGAACGTTATCCTTAAAAACAGAAATGAAAAAATTATTTTCATTTATCATTCTACTTTTAATTGTGTTTCAATCCAAAGCACAGTTCGTAAATAGTATTGGTATAACTGCAGGCGTTGCTGCCGGGAATCAAAAGTTTTTCTTTGTAGAGCCGCTTGCTATTTCTAGAAAAAAATACATCGTTGGATTTAATGCGAGTGTATTCGGAGAGTTTTTTAGTCACGATTACGCAAGATGGGTAACCGAAATTCAATACGATCAAAAAGGATCTATCGATAAACAACCTGAAGGAAATTATGGAAATCAATTGCAATACCTTTCATGGAATAATTATTTGAAATTGCGCTACGAAATGCATAGCATTATTCCATACATTATGGTAGGACCGAAACTGGAATATAAATTGGCTCAAGGAACAAGTTCACCTGCAATTACAAGCAATTTTTTACCGCTTCATGTGAGCGGTGCATTTGGTGGCGGTGTTGAATTTATAAGTTATAGTCGCTTTAAATTTTTGGTAGAAGCTTTTTATAACCCTGATATGATGCCTGCATACGTTACTCCTGGATTGCATATTAAAAACAAAAATATTCAATTAAGAGTTGGAGTAAAATATCAATTTGGTGAACAAAGAGAAAGTTGCAATACTCCCACTTATATGGAATAGAACATAAAAATGATTCATAAAAAAGAGTCCCGATATAAACACCGGGACTCTTTTCATTTTATCACAAACATTATCTTCCTTTTCCGCCACCACCTTTTTTACTTGCTTTTGGAGCACTGCTACGTTTTTGCGCTGCCTTATTTGACGCCTTAGGGGTGGGATTGCTTTTTGGTCTCGATACGTTTCCATCCTTATTGGCCGGCTTGTTATTCGGTTTTGATTTGCTTGCACCACTATTGTTGTCTTTACGACTTGGGGTAGATGTATTCGGGTTGGATTTAGTTGCTCCATCATTTTTGTTATCACGAGTTACATTTGAATTCTTTTCACCCTTGCTATTGTATGCGGGATTTGTTTTTTCAGCTACTACTTTACCATCACCTTTTCTGGATGTTGATGTATAAGTTTTATGATATACATTTCCTTTTCTATGTGCATAAACCGTGGTTGAAACTGTTCGGTGAGGACCATAATGATTGTGAGCCCCTGGAGCACGATAAAAACTTGTTCTATGATAATGACCATAATGATGGTGATGATTGTTGTGGTGGTGGTGCCAATAGTAATTATGCCAATACCATGGCGACCAAGGGCGCCACCACATCGGGTATGAATTCCAATACCAAGGAGAAACATAAACTACATACGATGGACCATAAACATAATGTACAATTGGCCATTGATTTACTACACCATATTGAGTGTTTGGCAATGAGGTATTGTAATAATTATTGGTAGTGTTATTAATAACAGTTTTTTCTGATTCTGGAGTTTTTGTCTCAGCCGTTTTTGCTGTTGGATCATTTTCTGTTGGCTCTACAATGTAATCTTTACCATACAGTTCTTCGTTCCCAACAATCTGCACCATCACTTTTCCATCTTTATCCTTTTCAATTTCTATAACTGCAACATCCTGGCTCTCTTTTTCATTCACGATTACTTGCAATACAACCGCATGCGATTCCCCTTTTTGATTATCAATTACTTTGATGTAATCGGTTTTGTCATCGTTATTTAAATCGAGGTTATTTATTTTTGAATCTTCGGCATTTAAACTTTTTTCAAATGCTTCAAATGTTTCTGATTTTTGAAAAAGATCCAGAACGGAGTATAAATTTAAATTGTCTCCCGGTAAACCAAGAGAATCCATTTTTTCAGTTGCTTGAGAAAATGCGCTTTGATTGTAAACTATCGTAGACAAAAAAAGCAAAAGGACTAATCTTTTCATTTGAATTTTTTTTAATTATGACTCAGTTAAACGGGGATGGTTTAATCGGTAATACCAAAATCGTTCCAAATAGCAATAATGGGATGAAAATCAGAACAAATCGTTCAGTAAAGAATCGTCCACTAGGTTTGGCAGCGTAACTTTTAGCTCTGGAGTTCGCTCCATCTCCCGTTTTATGGCAAAAAGGGCTTCTTCATTTCTTGCCCAGCTTCTTCTTGCAATGCCATTGTTTACATCCCAAAATAGCATGGATTTTAATCGTCTGTCGCTATCTGCTGTTCCGTCCAAAACCATCCCAAATCCACCATTGATTACTTCACCCCAGCCAACTCCTCCACCATTGTGTAAAGATATCCAAGTAGCTCCTCTAAATCCGTCTCCTACAAAATTCTGTACTGCCATATCCGCAGTAAAACTGGAACCATCATAAATATTAGAAGTCTCACGATACGGAGAATCCGTTCCCGAAACATCGTGGTGATCTCTTCCTAAAACTACTGGTGCAGAAAGTTCGCCCGACTTAATCGCATTATTAAATGCTTCTGCAATTTTAACTCTTGCTTCCGAATCGGCATACAAAATACGTGCTTGTGAACCTACCACTAAATTATTTTGCATCGCATCTTTTATCCAAACAATATTATCACTTATCTGTTGTTTGATTTCGTTTGGAGATGCTTTATACATTTCTTCTAAAACCTTCAAAGCTAATTTATCAGTTGTAGCTAAATCTTTGGGATCACAAGAAGTACACACCCAACGAAATGGACCAAATCCATAATCAAAACACATTGGCCCGAGAATATCTTGCACATACGATTTATAAATAAATGTTCCATCTTTATTTACAATGTCAGCACCAGCTCGAGATGCTTCTAACAAAAATGCGTTTCCATAATCGAAAAAGTACATTCCATTTTTTGCCAATGCATTCACCGCATTTGCATGTCGGATGAGTGTTTTTTGAACTTCCGCTTTAAATTGATCTGGATTTTTTGCCATCATTTCGTTGGACTGTTCCAAAGAAAAACCTGCGGGATAATAGCCACCAGCCCAAGGATTATGTAAAGAAGTTTGGTCGGTGCCAATATCTACTTTCAAATTTTCTTTTACCAAGCACTCCCATAAATCTACCACATTACCTTGATATGCCAATGATATTGCTTCTTTTGAAGCCTGTGCTTTTTTTATTCTAGCAATTAATAATGTTAAATCTTCGAATACTTCATCCACCCATTTTTGCGAATGACGTGTTTTTACAGCTTTAGGATTTATCTCCGCAACTACAGAAACCAACCCTGAAATTTTTCCGGCTTTGGGTTGAGCACCACTCATTCCTCCTAAACCGCAAGTCACAAAGAGTAACCCCTCCCCAACCCTCCCCGCAAGGGAGGGAGAATGAGATTTCGAAATTTTTCTAGCGGCATTCATAACGGTGATAGTTGTTCCATGCACAATTCCTTGCGGACCAATATACATGAATGAACCCGCAGTCATTTGTCCGTATTGCGTTACACCCAAAGCATTAAATTTTTCCCAATCGTCTGGTTTACTATAATTCGGAATCATCATTCCGTTGGTGATTACAACTCGAGGAGCATCTTTGTTTGAAGGAAACAATCCCATCGGATGACCAGAATACATTGCCAATGTTTGTTCATCGGTCATCTCCGCAAGGTATTTCATAGTTAAAAGATATTGCGCCCAATTTTGAAACACCGCTCCGTTACCACCATACGTTATCAATTCATGCGGATGTTGTGCAACGGCATAATCAAGATTATTTTGCAGCATCAACATAATTGCTGCTGCTTGTTTGGATTGGTGAGGATACTCGTTGATGTGTCGAGCATGAATTTTATAATCGGGACGAAAACGATACATATAAATTCTACCGTATTCTTTTAACTCTTGAGCAAATTCTTTTGCTAAAACAGGATGATGTTTTTTATCAAAATATCTCAGTGCATTTCGGAGCGCTAATTTTTTTTCTTCTTTGTTAAGAATGTCTTTTCGTTTGGGAGCATGATTGATTGCTCCATCGTAAGGCTTAACAGGAGGGAGTTCAGCAGGAATTCCTAATACTATTTGTTCTTTAAATGTTGTACTCATAATTAATATTTTATTACAATTCTAACAATTGGCAAATTTCCAAATCGTCAAATTGACACATTATTTCTTCTTCTCTATTCGTCCTTTGTCTTTATTAAATCCATACGGACAATGTTTGCATCCATTCTGACAACAATAACCACGTTTTAACAAATATTTTTCAGTAAAAATAATATACCCTTGTTCACTATAATAGAAATCATCGGGTTCCAATTGTTTGTTGTTTGAAAAGCCAAGGTCATCTGCCATTCAACAAAGATAGTGTGCTAAACAGAATTGCCAAAAGTATTTATTAACCACATCTTTTTATCGGAATAATTTTGATAGCCTTGCAAAAATTATATCTTTGTAGTATGTGTTCAAAAAGTCGGATTTTGTTGTTCTTATCCTTTGGATTATGCCTATTCATTGCATGTTCAAAAGACCCGATCATTCCGTTCGACTTGGGTGAAAAAGTATTAAAACCTGTTTTGCCAGAAGTGCCGTTTGTTTACGGAACAGATACATTTCCTACAAGCTTTAATTCACCACCCTTATCCTTTATCAACTCTATTCAAAACACGATAACCAATGCTGGCGGAACATTAGGACGAGTTTTGTTTTACGATAAAAAATTATCCGTAAACAATACCATCTCTTGTGGCTCATGCCATTTACAATCAAAAGCATTTTCCGACCCTAATCAATTCAGCACCGGATTTGAGGGAGCGATGACCAATAGAAATTCGATGGCCATTGTGAATACTCGTTTTTCCTATCGTTTTTTCTGGGATCAACGGGCAACCTATTTGGAAGAACAAGTGCTGATACCCATTGAAAATCACATTGAAATGGGACTGAATTTGATTGATTTGCCAGGTAAATTACAAGCAGTAAATTATTATCCTGCTCTTTTCGAAAATGCATTTGGCTCAACAGAAATCACGACCGAAAAAATAAGCATTGCTCTTTCTCAGTTTGTGCATTCACTCAACTCTTACCGCTCGAAATATGATATCGGTTTGCAGAACGGATTTGTAGATTATTCTGCATTGGAAGCAGATGGAAAAACTTTGTTTTTCAGCGGAACTATCAATTGCAATCATTGTCATACTACCGCTAATTTTCATGATTCTCAAGCCTTGAACAATGGATTGGATTCTATTTATGCTGATGCTGGAAGGTTTCTCGTAACAGGCGACAGCGCAGACCTTGGACAATTCAAAGTTCCATCTTTGCGCAACATTGAAATGACAGCGCCTTACATGCACGATGGAGGATTTTATACCTTAGAACAAGTAGTTGAACATTATAACAGCGGCATTCAACAGCATCCGAATTTAGATGACCGACTCACTACAAACAGTATGGTGGGTGGCCCGCCCAAACAGTATTTTTTAACAGCTTACGAAAAAGCATCTTTGGTCGCATTTCTAAAAACGCTTACAGATCAAACATTTTTAACGGATGTCCGTTTTTCCGACCCTTTCCGATGATTGAAAACGCTATCCCACTTTTCAAAATAAATTCCGATTTTATCACAAGTAAAGGTGTTGAACTTTTTATCTATCGCTTGGATTTAAATCATCCGCTCATCAGCGGAAACAAATTGTATAAATTAAGATGCAATCTTGAAGAAGCGAACAAGCAAAGAAAAAAAACGATTTTAACTTTTGGCGGAGCATTCTCCAATCACATTGCAGCCACTGCTGCTGCCGGGAAAGAGCACGGTTTTGATACGATTGGAATTATTCGCGGAGAAGAAGCTGCGGAATTAAATCCAACATTAACATTTGCAAAAGAATGCGGAATGCAATTGCATTTTGTTGCACGCAGTTTATATCAAAACAAAGAAGAATTAAATGCATATGTTGCAGAACATTTTTCTTCGAAAAAATATTATTTAATTCCCGAAGGAGGTTCCAATGAATTGGGAATAATAGGTTGTAAAGAAATTACCAAAGACATTCCAATCGATTTTGATGTTGTTTGCTGTCCCTGCGGAACTGGTTCTACACTAACAGGTATTATACTTTCGTTAAAAGAACATCAAAAAGCAATTGGCTTTCAGGTTTTAAAAGGAGAAAATTATATTAAAACGGAAGTAGGAAATTGGTTGAAATATTTCAAGTCAGGAAATAAAAATTGGGAAATAAATGAAGCTTTTCATTTTGGCGGGTATGCAAAACTAAAACCCGAATTATTAAATTTCATGTTACAATTCGAAAAAGAAAATGCGATTCCGCTCGACTATGTTTATACCGGCAAAATGGTATTTGGAATAATGGAGCTTATTAAAGAAGGCAAATTCAAAAAAGGCGACAAAATTATAGCCATCCATACGGGTGGACTCCAAGGCAATAAAGGCTTTTAGAATTAACAAGTGTTTGTTAGAAAGTTCATTTGTTTCCATTTTATTTTCCTGAAATAATTCGTAATTTTGAAACAATGCTGAAGCACTTACCCATATTAAGTTTATTTTCTATTATCACAATGGCATCTTTTGCTCAACCCGCGGAGCATAAAATGACTTCTGCTCAGTATATTGACAATTATAAAGACGAGGCCATTAAAGAGATGTTGATGTATAATATTCCTGCGAGCATCACCATTGCACAAGGAATGTTAGAGAGTGGAAACGGGAACAGTGATTTGGCCGTTTATGCAAACAATCATTTTGGAATAAAATGTCACAAAGGCTGGGAAGGACCAACATTTACAAAGGATGATGATGCAAAGGACGAATGTTTTAGAAAATACCAATCTGTTTTAGATTCCTATACCGATCATTCCAAATTTTTAAAAACACGAAGCAGGTATGCAGGATTGTTTGAATTAAAAAGAACAGATTACAAAGGTTGGGCAAAAGGGTTAAAAGAAACAGGTTATGCAACCGACCCAAAATACACACAACGATTATTAGAAATAATTGAAACACATAAACTATATCAATACGATAAAGTAGATGAGTTACCAAACATTACTGTTTCGGCAGACAAGCCGAGTCACCCTGAAACAATGGAAACAAGAGAAATTTTTCGTTTCCGATTTATCAAATACATTATTGTAAAGCCAGGCGACTCATTTTATAAAATTGCTGTTGACACCGATAAAGACTTGTGGCAATTGTATAAATTCAATGATTTGAAACCGGGCGCAACGTTAATAGTCGGACAAAAACTCTATCTTCAACCTAAGCGCAACCAAGCAAAAGAACCTTTTCATGTTGTAAAAAAAGGAGAAACGATGAAATCGATTTCTCAATTGCACGGAATAAAATTGAAAAAACTTTATAAGAAAAACAATATGAAAGCGGGCGAAGAACCTAAAGTTGGCGAGCAATTGTTTATGCGTGCGCAAAAACCTGCTGTTGTAAACGAATAAATTTCACTTTACTTTTTCGATTTTGAACTCGCCTATTTTATCTCTGTGAACAACTCCGTCTTTATCTTTATATGCTAAATTTTTAATCCACACACATGAACCTGTCATCATTTTAGACAGCATCCTAATCGGGTAATTTATACTTGTTGCAGACGCAACACCTTTCGAACATAATACTTGATTTTTAAAAATTTCATACTCATAGCTTACAATTTGATTATTCGCAAACTGCTTTTTTTCGTTTCCTAGATACAAACCTATATTATTAAACATTAATGGAAATAATTTAGAATCGTATTCTTTAGGGAAATATTCTATGAAATTGTAATTATATGCACGAGTCCGAAATGTCCGCATTTCGGGCATTTTTTTTAAGGTTGTTTCCTTTGAAATAACGTATTTATTTAGAATAAGTTTTTTCACCCTAATTGTTCCACGCCTACTCTCATTTACTTTTTGTTGAGAAAAAGCCATGTTCAAAAAAAGCAGAAAAAAAACCAAAAAAAGAGCTAAAAATTTGTCCATATTCACTTGAATAATGCGCTCGCTTTCAAAAGATACAAGATTTAAGGAAGTTGTGCGCTTACATATTGATTTTTTTTGACAAAAATTAAGAAATTGTTTATAAAAATCGACATTCTGGTCTGGTTTTATTTCTACTTTTGGGGCATCATTTCCAGCATATAAATTTCTATCAATTAAAATATAAATAAACAATCATTATGGGTTTTATAGCAAGCGTACAAGCTCGTCAGATATTGGATTCACGTGGCAATCCAACTATAGAAGTAGATGTAATTACCGACCAGGGCATTATGGGTAGAGCGGCTGTTCCTTCCGGAGCATCAACTGGTATTCATGAGGCAGTTGAGTTACGCGATAATGACAAAGGATACTATTTAGGAAAAGGCGTTTTAAAGGCTGTAAACAATGTAAATACAGTTATCCGTGAAGAGTTGAATGGCGTTTATATTTTTGACCAGAATGCCATCGATAAAAAGATGATTGCTTTGGACGGCACTGATAACAAAGGAAGTTTAGGAGCAAATGCCATTTTAGGTGTTTCTTTGGCTTGTGCAAAAGCTGCTGCTGAAGAAGCTCGTCAACCTTTGTACCGCTATATTGGAGGAGTAAATGCTAATTTATTGCCCATCCCCATGATGAACATTATCAATGGTGGTTCACATGCCGATAATAGCATCGATTTTCAGGAATTTATGATTATGCCCGTAGGCGCAACTAGCTTTACAGACGCTATCCGGATGGGAACAGAGGTGTTTCACCATTTGAAAAAAGTGTTGAAAGACAAAGGATATTCAACCAATGTAGGTGATGAAGGAGGATTTGCCCCAAATTTGAAATCGAACGAAGAAGCAATTGAATGTGTGTTGAAAGCAATTGAAAATGGAGGATACAAACCAGGAGTAGACATGTTTATCTCGATGGATGCTGCTGCTTCTGAGTTTTACATTAAAAAAGAAAACGTATACCATTTTAAAAAATCGAGTGGCGACAAGTTAACTCCAGCTCAAATGGTTGATTATTGGGCAGACTGGGCAAAAAAATATCCTATTCTATCCATCGAAGACGGCTTAGCAGAAGACGATTGGGCGGGCTGGAAATTATTGAGTGATAAAATTGGAAGCACCACACAATTGGTAGGAGACGATCTATTTGTAACCAATGTAAAACGCTTACAACGGGGAATTGACGAGCAAATTGCTAATTCTATCCTTGTAAAAGTGAACCAAATTGGTACTTTATCTGAAACAATTGATGCCGTACAATTGGCTCAAAACAACTCTTATACATCCGTAATGAGCCACCGTTCGGGCGAAACAGAAGATACAACCATTGCTGATTTGTCGGTTGCTTTGAATTGCGGACAAATAAAAACAGGCTCGGCTTCCCGCACCGATAGAATTGCAAAATACAATCAATTACTCCGTATCGAAGAGCAGTTGGGCGAAGCAGCAAGGTATTTAGGAAAAGATTTTAAGTATGTAAAGAATAGATAAGGCCAAACCTCACCCTGCCCTCTCCTTGAAAAAGGAAAGGGTTATAAGGATTTCACACAAATTTTATGTAAGATTGTTTTTAATCTCACAAAATCCTTTTATCTTTAGGGAATAACAATTGCACAGCTAAAATTCATTAAAATTATGGATTCATTAAAAGAAAAATTTGCGGAAAAAGCAGGCCCTGTGGCTGCTGAAGTAAAGAAACTCATCAAAGAAAAAGGTGATGTAAAGTTGGGTGAATACACAGTCGCTCAAGTGTATCAAGGAATGAAAGGCATTGTAGGTTTAGTAACCGAAACCTCTAAACTTGATCCTGAAGAAGGTATTCGTTTTCGCGGATATTCCATTCCAGAATTACGTGAAAAACTTCCAAAAGCTCCAGGTGGTACAGAACCATTACCGGAAGGAATTTTCTATTTAATGTTATTAGGAGAATTACCAACTCAGGAAGATGTTTTGAGCATGGGTAATATGTGGGCACGCAGAGCGATTGTTCCGAAGCACGTTTTTGACGTATTGGATAAAATGCCGGCAGCAACACATCCAATGACGCAATTTGTAATGGCAATCATGGCAATGCAAACAGAATCTGTTTTTGCTGCAGCGTATAAAAAAGGAATTAGTAAAAAAGATTATTGGGATTATACTTACGAAGATTCAATGAATTTAATTGCACGCTTACCTCGTATCGCTGCATATATCTATCGTAGAAAATATAAAAATGGAGAACACATTGAGCCGGATCCAAAATTAGATTGGGCGGCTAACTTAGCACACATGCTTGGTTATGAGTCATTCGACATGAAACGTTTGATGCGTATGTACATGACCATTCACGTTGATCATGAAGGAGGAAACGTTTCTGCGCACACTACACACTTAGTGGGTTCTGCATTAAGTGATCCTTATTTGGCCTTTGCAGCGGGAATGAACGGACTCGCAGGCCCTTTACACGGCTTAGCAAATCAGGAAGTATTGAGTTGGATTTTAGAGTTGCGCGAAGAATTGGGTGGTGGATTACCAACTGAGAAACAAATTGAAGATTACATTAAAAAAACATTGGCAGACGGGAAAGTTGTTCCGGGTTATGGTCACGCTGTATTGCGTAAAACAGATCCACGTTTTGCTGCACAACAAGATTTCTATTATCGCTATATAAAACCACAAGGTGCTGACGACTTATGTGAAATAGTTCAAATGGTTTACAAAGTAGCTCCTCCAATTTTGGAAAGCACTGGGAAAATTAAAAACCCTTGGCCAAATGTGGATTCTCACTCAGGAGTATTGTTAACACATTACGGAATGGTGGAACATGAATTTTACACTGTTTTGTTCGGAGTTTCCCGCGCATTAGGAGTATTGGCTTCTTTGATTTGGGACAGAGCATTGGGTCATCCAATTGAGCGACCAGGTTCTATCACAACCGAAGGCATCAAAAAGAAAATTGCTGCCGCTGAAGCTGCAACAAAAGCATAAAAAAGAAACCCCGAATTTACTTCGGGGTTTTTAATTTTAGCTACAATAGAAAACTAATCACATTTCTTAGACAATATTTCTATTTCCAAAGTTCTTAAATATATTCCATCTGAAATTAAGGTAAATACAAGCACTTTTTTAAGCCAATAAAACAAGGATTCTTTTTATATTTAGACCAATTGATAAATGTAAATCTAGGTGCCATGAAAGTAAAAACACTATTGCTGTTAATGATTCTATCTGTATCAACCATTTATTCTCAAAAAGCAAACAACACAGTAAAATGGAGAAGCACTGAAACAGATACATTAACAGTTGCACAAGCAATGTTTGATGATCAAAATTTTGTAATGGCCTACCCGTACCTCAATCAATTACAAAAAAATCATCCGACCGAACCTTTTCTAATGTACCTAACTGGAATTTGTGCACTTTTCAAAGAAGGTAAGCAAGAAAAAGGCTTAGAGTTTTTACTGATTGTATATAACGATAATAAAAATGCTGAAGATATTGAGTTTTATTTAGCTTTAGGATACCACTACAATGATGAGTTTGAAAAATCCATTGAGTTTGCAGACAAATACTTAAGTAGAAAAAGACTTACAAAACCACAAATTAGGAGTGCTGAAAAAGTAAAAGACTACAGCCAAAGAAAAGAAAAATTAGTCCCTCTTGCTGATGAAGGGAAACTTGATGATTATATTAAGTTATCGGAAGACGGAAATTAAAAATTTAAATAATTCCAAATAAAGATTTTCCTTTTACACCTAAAGCATCTACACGCTTTTCAATTTCAGGGTCTTTGATAAGAGGAGGGGCGTGATGGGGTTTGATTCTTGCATCAATGATTAATGAACCTCTGCAACCCCAATGTTTATTCTCTACAAAACTATCAACACCATAAATGTCATGCGAAGGATTACTTCTCGTAAATGTTGCCCAAAGAAAATTATTTAAATTTTTAGAAATAAAATCAGAATCATCACAGATGATTATTAATGGAAATTTAAGTTGCGCCTCTTCACTTCTCGCTTCTCGACTCCGCTCGAAATGACTTGCTCGAAGTGACTTGTTAAATGTGACATCGCTTAATTTTAATATTTGTCTTTCTGTAATTGCAGCGTCAACAAATTTTTCTGCTTGAATAGCAATGATTCCTGGCATTACAACTTTAGGATTTTTAAAACCATCAGGCAAATTAAATTCTGGCAATGTTGACCCCAACTCTCTTCTCTTTTCTCCCGCTGCCGCAATTACCACCTTGCTTCCACTGTTTAATCCGTCTCCGCTATAATCCAAAGTATCAATAGACGTTCGTGTATGAAAATGTAAATCTCTTGTCCAATCAATACGCTCCAAAACATGTTTGAAAAAATCTGCCACATCATGTGTCGTTAATTGTGGATTGTCTTCACCTGCAATAATAAATAAATATTTTGCCAGACTTAATTGTCCTTTCCCAAGAATGTGATTTGCAATCGTTAAAATTTCTTGAGGTTTACGTTCATTATTGTATGGCGTATAACGTTCGCTTCCAATTGCCAAAAGCAAAGGATGAACTCCGGAAGCATCTACTGCATGCACATCTTTTAATCCGGGAATTTCATTTGGAATAGCATTTCCTGTAATCTCATGTATCAAAGCACCAAAGCTAGTATCTTCCTGTGGTGGACGACCAACAACAGTAAATGGCCAAATAGCATTGTTCCTGTGATACACTTTATGAATACGCATCAAAGGAAAATCATGCTTTAAACTATAATATCCTAAATGATCACCAAACGGACCTTCCGGTTTATTTTCATTCGGATATACTTCACCGGTAATAACAAAATCAGCATCGGATGCAATGCAAAAATCATCTTCATACGTATATCTGATTCTTCTTTTTCCTAAGGCTCCTGCAAATGTTAATTCACTCATCCCTTCAGGCAAAGGCATAACAGCTCCAAGTGTGAGTGAAGGCGGTCCACCTACAAAAATGCTTACTTTTAAAGGTTTATTTTTTGCATTCGATTTGGTTTGATGCACTCCGATTCCTCTGTGCAATTGATAATGCAAACCCACTTCTTTGTCTTTCACATAATCGTTTCCGCTTAACTGAATACGATACATTCCCAAATTCGAATTCATCACTCCAGGTTTGTCAATATCTTCGGAATAAACCAAAGGAAGAGTAACAAAGGCTCCTCCATCGTTTGGCCAACATTTAATTTGTGGTAACGATGAAATAGTTGTTTGATTTTGTAAAACAGGATTTGAGAATCTTGATTTTCTAGGAAGTGCCGAAAAAGCAGTCGTGCCCACATTCATATATTTGAATGGATGCTTGATTGCTTCCATCGGATTGTTTTTTAAATCGATGAGTATTTTTATCTTTTCGATTGTGTCTCTGAAAATAAATTTACTTCTATCAAGTGACCCGTATAAATTGGATACCGCTTTGAATTTACAATCCTTAATATTTTCAAATAAAATAGCCGGACCATTATTTTCAAACACACGCAGATGAATCGCAGCCATCTCAAGATCAGAACTAACTTCTTCCTTAATCCGAATAAGATGTCCGTGTTTTTCTAAATCGTCAATGCACTCTTGCGTACTCTTGTATCCCATAACTAATGTGCAACAATAAATCTATTTTTTGCAACAATACCTTCTTTTGTTTTTATAGAAACAAAATACATTCCATTTGAATAAGAAGAGGTGTTGAGCGTAATAGTATTTTGTTGGTTTATTTTTTCTTTGTAAATAATTTTCCCTGAAACATCTGTTATTAATAACAAAGAATTGTCAGAAAGGTTTATACCCGAAGATAAAACATCTACTGTAATTTTATCTTTTGTAGGATTAGGAAACACTTTTAGTAAATTTTCATTCTCTAAAAAAGTATAATTCTGAATACCAGAAGCGTAATCCATCATTGCAAAAACATATTCACCCAATTGCAAGGAATCAATCGTTATTATACCACGCTTATCATTGTTATTGGCTTGCATATTTTTTATATAATAAGGATACACGCTCCAGTTAACCGATGCATCGGGACGATACAACAAAACCAAACTATCTTCAAAAGTGGTAATCAAATTATTATCCAACCAAAAATTGCCTGAAAAATCTGTTGTTCTTCCATCATACAGAAGTGTTGCTTTAGCGCTGAAGGTAGAAGGTAAAACACCATCTACTTTCCAGTATCTGTTTGGCGACAAACGGTATGGAATTGCATAAACAGGATCGGGTGCAGTATAATTATGTTCTACACGAATAAAAGCAGAATCAACAATACTCTGAACAATCAAAGTAAATTTCGCATTTGAAAAAGCTGTTGAGCCAGTAGTTTTAATTGATTTAAAATCAGAAGCAACAGCATCAGCAATTTTTTCACCTTTGTTTAAGGCAATAAATTTAGGATCGAATGGAACAGTGAAATTAAAAGAAGAGTTTGCTCCTGACATCATCAGACTTTGTGTATTCTCTGTCCAGTCAGCAGCTTTAAACGTTACTTCCAAGGGAACATTATTAAAATATGCAGGAGCATCTGTCAATTTTTGTTTTACAAAAACTGTCACATTGTAATTCGAACCGCTGGGAACACTAATTGTTGAGTCGATTGAAAAATGAGGCCATCCCGGATTGAATACCCAACCATTAAAAAAGTCGCTCATATTCATTCCACTGGCTGCGGTTAATTCATTCATAAAATCGGTACTGGAAACATCTTTGTAATTATTATTTCCAAGATATGTTTTCACAGAATAAAAAAACAAACTATCACCCATATAACCACGCATGGTGTGAGCGATATCGGCTCCTTTATTATAAACATGATCACCATAAGTAAAGGTTTGTGGAATATTTGAAAGTGTTAAAGCGCCTTCTTTAACAGTATTGAACTGCAAATTCGGCTCATGATTATTTCTTACGTAGGATAAATAATTCGGATAGCCATTTAAAGTTTCGAAAAACAAAAATTCGCAATAATGTGCCCAACCTTCGTTTAACCACATATCTTCTGCAGTGCGACAAGTTGCTAAATCACCAAACCAATGATGTGACAATTCATGCGCATATAAACTTTGATAGGTTAAAGAACCAGTAGCAGTAGCTTTTGGATAAGCAATGTTTGTGGCATGTTCCATCGCACCTGAATTAAAAGGAACCATGCAATAACCAACTCTGTTCCACATATAAGGACCAAAATGATTTTCGTATGTAGAAAGAGCAACAGGAAGATTGATAAATGAATTTTTTACGGCAATAGTATCTGAAGCAACAGCAACTAAATTGATTGGGTATGTAGATGCAATTCCGACATATGTTTGATTCACTTGTGTATAAGCAGCTACTGCAACCGATGCTAAATAAGTAGGAATTTGCTCATTCATTATCCATTTACGAATACGGTTTCCGCCACCATCTGTTGTATCATTTGCTAAATATCCATTACAATAAGCAATTTTTCCGGCATTTGTAGTAATATTAAACTCGTAGGAAGAACGCTCTACAAAATTATCGAAACATGGAAACCAAACTCTTCCGTACACGTGTGGCAAAGCAGCAAATCCAACACCTAAATTATAAGCATATCCACTTTGAAAATAAAATCCACCCCATCCTGAAGCATCACCTTGAGGTGTACCTCTATAATATACAACCATTGTTGTTGTATCTCCAATATTATGGGTAGCTGGCAAATTCACTTTAACAAGTGTATCGTTGTAAACATAAGTTAGATTAGTTCCTGCAATCTCAATTGAATCGATGTTGAGTTCTAATAAATCCAGACTCAATGTAGTGACCCCATTTACTTTTGGAGTAAACTTCACTGCTGTATTGCCATGAATAATATTGGTCGCAAAATCAGTTATATTCAAACTGATATTATAATTCAAGATATCAATTGTATCACTTCTTAAGTTAGAAGCCATTACAGTAATATCATCTGAATGCGATTTTGAAAAATGACTGGGGTCGTGTTTTTGCTGACAACCTTGCGCTGTTAATTCGTTTGAAAAAGAGCCAATGCTGGCTAAAAATAGAATACTATAAATTTTGTTCATGGAGCAATAATTTTGGAGTACTAAATTTAAGAAAATCGATGGAAATAACCTAATCTGCTATTTTGCCTTTTGATAAGCAAATTCCATTTTCTGATACTTTCCAGCATTCAAACCATCTATACAGGCATATAACTTATTATCTGGGAGTTTAAAGTAGACTATCCGTTGAGGAAAATCGTGTGCTGGGTTTTCAAAAACAATACTGTCATTTTTATAACCACTGAATTTAAAATCTACCGACCCACCATTTTCTTTCACATTTGGTATGTAAAATAGTTCTTCCCCTCTTTGTTCCAATTTTAATTTTTCAGAAAAAACGGTATCCGTTCCTGAAATTGCACCGCCTTGTCCACTCATTGAATTTCCATTTAAAGAATCCCAGTCCTCAAAAAAATCCATTCCTCCATCAGTTCCTGCCCATTTCCCTTGCAACCAAACAAAGTCAGAGATAGCAATTTTTTTATTCCCACATGAAAAAAGAGAAATACAAAACAGAATAAAAAGAATTTTCTTCATCACAATTAATTTTACGAATTGGATTCGGCAAACATCTCTTGAATTGCGCCAAGATAATATGCATTCCAACCATCAGTAATACTATTTACAGATTTTTCCGGAACATCTTCGTGTAATAACTCAACAGTTGTTTTCTTGCCTTTCCCTTTTAAAGTAAACGTAACTTTTGAAGGTTTTTCCCATTGATCATAACACCATTCCTGAACGAGTTTTTTGTTTTTTACAACTTCCAGATTGGTTCCAAACATTTGTCCACCCCATAGTGAAAACTTCGCACCCACTTCAGGCCCCATCTTTGCCTCGTCACCACTCCAATCCTGGATAATATCCGCATTTACTAATGCATCAAACACTTCCTCAGCTGAAGCATTCATTTCGTAAGTTTGTTCGATTGTAGGCATTTTTTGTGATTAAATTATACCCGAAAATTAGTGAAAATATCCTGAATGTCAATTTTAGAAATATAAAACTTATCAACTAAAATTCAGATGCCAATTTATCTGTCACATTCATTTTAAACATTTGATCGTTGTATATATTTTGTTCGGGGAGATACTTTATTGCATAGCCTTTTGAAATATAATTATTCATTTTTACTTCGTCAATATATGGCTCAAAAATAATTCTTGCCGCATTATCTGGAAGAAGCTCTACCATTATTTCATTGTACCACCAACCAGCTATCACAACTGTTTTAGGATTCATGCCAATAGACAGATCCATTACCTCGTCTACATATTTTATTTTCTGCAATCTTTTTGAATAGTCAGAAAATATTGGTCCAGACAATGGATCAAAAAACAATTCTTGTCCGGATACTGTAACTGTAATTGCTAATCTTGAATAAGCAGATCCTCTTAATTTATCTGTAAGATTGATACTACAGAAAAAGGAAGACAGAATTAAAGCACAACATAAAAAATTAAATAGTTTACTACTTAAATAATATCCAAAAAGTAAAATCACAAAAGGAATTATGGTAATCATATATCCCGATTTTTGAGGCAAGCGAAAATAGGAAAATGTAAATAATACAATCACCAGAAAACTGCTCAGAATAATTTTTTTACTCAGTCCGTTCTCAAACAATTCACCTTTTTTTGTCTCATTTCTGTTGATATAAATTGAAACTAAACAAATAGCAATAGCTGCAACACCAATAAAACCAAACACTCCCGGAATCATTTTATATAAAACCTTCGCAATTGATGGATAAGCAAACTGATCGTAGTACATAAAAAATTCTGAACCAAATTGTATAATAAGTGGCAAAAATGAAATGAAAGCAACAATCATTAATGGCAAACCAATCTTCAAACATTTTTTAATATTCTCCTGAACAGCATTCTTTTCCCAAAAAATAATTAGAAAAGGCAAGAGCATTGCTCCACTGGTAATTCTACATCCGATTGCTAATCCTAGAAAAACTCCACAAATCAAAAATTGATTTTTCAAAAGAGCATAAAAGCTAATTAAAATAAAGGCGATTGTCCAAATAAAATCTATGGTATACGTTGAGCTGATGTAAAAAACAGGGGTAAATGCTAAAGCCAAAGAAGCAATTAAGAAGTGCTTGAATTTCAATTCATTTAAAATGAGTGCAAAAAACAAAGCAGCAACGGAACTAAAAAAAGCACTAGAAGCATTATAAAAAAATGGTGTAAAACCCCAGAAAGCAGAATAAATAAATTCATGAACGGGATGTCCAGGAAAACGAGAAGGCTCGTAAACACCTGTTAACCATGTATGAGCTCCAGCCAAAGCTATTCCCCATGAATCTTCTTCAACACCATATCCGCCCGACAAAAAAGGTAAACGGGAAATAAACACGACAATAAAAAGAATGATAAACGGAAAATATTTTCTATCAGAAAAATTCATATTAGTGAACTAAGCGTTGACTCACTGCTTCATACAAAATAATTCCTGCTGCAACTGATACGTTCAAAGAACCAATTTCTCCCATCAAAGGAATTTTTGCTTTTCCATCTGATTTTTGAAGATACTCGTTCAAAATTCCATCTTCCTCTGAACCCATAATGATGGCTGTTGGAACGGTAAAGTCAATTTGAAAATAATACTCGGTAGTTTTTTCTGTACAAGCAATAATTTGCAAACCACATTCTTTTAAATAATCGATGGTAGTTTTTAGATTTTCTTCTTTACAAACAGGAATTTTTTGCAAAGCACCTGTTGATGTTTTAATGGCATCAGCATTAATTTGAGCACTTCCACGAGAAGGAATTATGATTGCGTTTACACCGGAACACTCTGCAGTACGCGCAATCGCTCCGAAATTACGAACATCTGTAATTCTATCTAAAATAAGCAACAAAGGAACTTTGCCTTCTTCAAAAACTCCGGGCAATACATCCTGAATTTTATAATAACTGATGGTTGAAATATAACCAACAACGCCTTGATGATTTTTTGAAGTTAGTCGGTTCAACTTTTCTACCGGTACATACTGAAATGGAATGTTTTTTTGTTTTAACAAACCCATTAACTGACTAATCAATTCACTTTTTAATCCACTTTGAACTAAAAGTTTATCAATTTCTTTTCCTGCATTAATTGTTTCAATAATTGGACGAATTCCAAAAATCAAACTATCTTCTTCTTTTCTTTGTTCTTTTGTTTGCATAATCTAAATGTGTTAGTCTTAATAATAATAAAGTCTTCGACTCCGTTCAGCCTGACGAAGCTCTCCTTAAAAACTGAGTACTTCAACTTTCCTCAATATAAATTAGGTCGAAGTGCTAATCCTGTAAATATGTTCTACCTTGTCGCCAAATGTCAACAGCTGTTCCCCAGTTTTGTTTGTACACTGCAGAGCGTTCCAAAACATAATCGTTATCAGTAAATGGATTATCCACTTTTGAAAAAGCATAGCTCAAGGAATTAATATTATTTGCTTCTCCATACGTCCAAGTTTCTGCATAAGCTGTACGATAAATAACATTTGGGGCTCCGTAAATCAAATAAATCATTCCTCTATCTGTTTTCCAACCTTCGATATAAGAAGTAAAAAATAAATTCGCATCCTTTTCTCGGTTATAATATTTGCGGATAATTTCCTTCGCCCTATCTTGATTACCAGTACAATTAAGCCAAAATTTTTCAACCGCAGCTTTTGGGTTTGTACTTGCTGTTAATGCATCGTACTCTTGCTTAGAAGTAATGAAACGTAGTGGAGGAACAAGATCTTGTGCTTTTTTTATTTCCGGAAATGTTTCTGAAAAATTATACAAGGTCAATCCTATTCGTTTGGTGGTGTCTAATTGAAAATGGTAAAACCCTTTTTTGCCTGTAGAAAAACTTGCGCTTCCATTTTGATCCAATTGAATTGAAAAAAGACTATCGGCTTTGTATTGAAATGGTCTTGGATCCGCAACCGAAAATGGTGGCGCTGCTAAAGGAAATTCACGATTGTAATATCTAACAAAAACAGTAACAGCAATTTTTGCCTTGTAACTTATAATTAATTCTTGATTTAATTTAAAATGATTTTTGAAAAGCGGAGCATCGTCTACTTTCGATTTCACTAAAAAATTCTGGCGATTTAAATCATTGTCCTTTTCAATTTCTATTCCACTTGCAACACTAATATTTCGATTTAAATCTGTAATATTTATTCGCAAATAATAACTTCTTGGCGTAACAGCGTTGACATTTAACTTGCCGACCAAAAATTTATTTGAGTTGTCGTTATTCATATCTACCAAACGTACAGAAGAACTGTCTATAACATCTTTCGAATCAAAATTGCTAAAGAGTCTGTAAGAAATTAAAACGTTTGAAGAAAAATTAATTCCATCAGGACGAGTATACAACAACTCTCTACTGCTAATTTTATAATGCAATTCAGAAACATTATCGCTTACATGAAAGATTGCAAATTCGGGGTGAATGGTATTTGAATCATGTTTGTATGTCGCAGGTGTATTCCTACTGCTTTCCGCTTTCTGGGATGTACCACAAGCAACAATTACTAATAAAAATAAAAAATATAAATGGTATTGTTTCATTATGCTTCTGAGCCTTCCGTTAATTGTGACGTATCGTTGTTTTCAATAAACTTAGATGAAATTGATTTTTCTGTTTTTGCACCCAATACTTTTAAATTTTCTACTCGTTTTACAATGTTTCCACTACCAGTGCTTAATTTATTAATAGCCGATTGATATGCTTTTCCGGAATCATCAATTGATTTTTCAATTTTGCTCATATCTTCTAAGAAGCCTACAAACTTATCGTACAGCGCACCACTTTGTCGCGCTATTTCCAAAGCATTTTTTGTTTGACGCTCTTGCTTCCAAACAGAAGCAATTGTCCGAAGTGTAGCTAGTAAGGTAGAAGGACTAACAATGACTATTTTTTTATCCCAAGCAAAATTAAATAGTTCTTGATCTGCTTGCACTGCAATACTGAAAGACGATTCAATAGGGATAAAAAGCAATACAAAATCAGGCGTATTTAATGTGCTAATAGCTTGATAATTTCGTTCGTTCAATCCTTTAATATGAGTTCTGATGGACGTGATGTGTTCCTTAACATATTGTTCTCTTTCTGCTATATCTAAAGTATTTACAGCTCTTTCGTAGGCCACCAAAGAAACTTTGGAATCAACTACAATGTGTTTATTATCGGGAAGCAATACAACAAAATCAGGGCGATCTCGGCCACCTTCTTCATTGGCAACACTGTACTCCTTTTTATATTCTTGATCTTTAATTAGTCCGGAACGCTCAAAAATATTTTCCAAAATATGTTCACCCCAATTTCCTTGCATTTTATTGTCACCTTTCAATGCTTTTGCAAGGTTATTTGCTTCTTCGCTTATTTGTTTATTTAAATCAACCAAATTTTTAATTTCTGTTTTGAGCGTAATGCGTTCGTCCGATTCCGTTTTATAGGACTTCTGAACTTGCTCTTCAAAACGTTTGATATTATCTTTCAAAGGATTTAAGATAATGTCCATATTGGTTTTATTCTGTTCGATAAACTTTACAGATTTTTCATCTAGAATTTTATTGGCAATCACTTCAAATTCGGTGGAATATTTTTTGTGCACATTCTCTAATTCCGATTTTAGTGTGTTGAATTTTTCTTCTTGAGATTTAAAAATTTCTTCGGCACGAGCAATACGCGTTTCTGCTTTTGCTAATTTTTCTTTTTCGATATTCAATTCTGAACTAAATTGTTCTTTTTCAGAAGAAATGCGATTTTTATCTTTTTCAGAAAAGGAGAGATCTTTTTCTAAGGAAATAATTTTGGAATCCAATGCAGAAGTATCTGCACTCCCATTCTGCTTTCCTTTTAAAAACAAATATGCAAGTCCGAAACCTAAAACCAGTCCTATTATTAAGAATAAAAAGTCCATAAAAATTCACAGAATATGAGAGGCTAATTTAAGCAATTTTTCGCTTGGTTGGAAGCCCTTTTTTGAAGGATGTTCAACAGAGCTAATTCTCCCTATTTAGCCACAATTTACCTTTAAGAGAATAGCTGTTTCCGGCTTTCGCTTTTTGGATTGAAAAAAAGATGGCAAGACCAAGAGTTATAAAACGAAAAATATTTGCATACAAATTTCCGGTCACATTTGTTTGCACCGAAAACATATCCCAAACTAGATCCATGAACCCGTGCAAAAAAGCAACCATCCATAAGCTTCGCCACGCAACATAAAACCAAGAAAAGCCAGCACTAGCGAGAGCTGTGAAAACAAACACTCCTACTGCTTCTCCGCAAGTTTCTGCTTGATACAAATGACCTATTCCAAAGACAATAGAGGGAATTAAAACTGCCGAAATAACCCCCCATCCAGCATAATAATACAATATACCGAACAAAAATCCTCGATACATAAATTCTTCATAAAAGCCCGCTAAAACAAGATTTGCATGAGCTCGCTCAATAGTCATATCCGTCTTGAAATCAACCGCATATCCATAAGCCAAAAACATTGGAACTACACAAATCATCGCAATCATTAAACCATTGAGAAAATCTTTTTTTAAACCGAAGAGCTCAAAATCAATTTTCTTAAATAACAAAAAAGTAACAATCAGCACAATCGCAATTTTAGTGTAATTCAAATAGGAGATGGCTAAATTAAAATCCATTGCCATCCATACTTCCTCACCAAAAACAACATATCTAAAAAAAAACTTCAAGTAATTGAGAGCAACGAAAGTGAAAATGACAACAAACGAAATAATAATTTTCTTTTTCATATTAGAAATAATTCACGATTCCAAAATGTATTTTCCCGCTTCTAAGCTCAATTGGGTTGCTGAATTGCTTGCCTAATGCGTAGTTGATAGAAAAGATTCCGGCTTTGGTTTCAAAACTAATTCCCGCTCCGAAACCAAAAGGAGTGTCGTTAATATACTGTGTCACTTCGTTATTTTCGTACCAGGCACCATCGCCAAAAACGTATAAATAAGAATTCTGCTCTAAAATAAACCGATATTCAAGTGTAAGAATTGAAAAGGTAGAAGCATAAATGGATTCTTCATCAAAACCTCTCAATGTTTTTAAACCACCAATTCGATACAATTCGTTTTGGAAGGTTGCTTCACCATAAATAAATGCAGCCTGAGCTCCCACTTTTATAGTGCTTCTATCGGCAATCGGTAAAAATATACTGCCTTCAAAATCGGCATTGTAAAGCGCAGAAGTCAATTTTATTTTTTCATACACCACCGGATTCAGATTATCATTCTTCTTGATTTTTTTTGTTCCTGCACTCGCATTCACCAAAACAGTAAATCCTTTTCTTGGATTTAAACGGTAATCTAATCTTTCATACCTTAAACCCAAACCATACATATTAGTGCTCACATCCGCATTGGTTGGCAAGGTGGTAACATATTCCAAACCCTTTGTAGAAAGCAAAGTGGATGTTTTGTTATTATAAAACACCTTGAGGTAATTTCCTCCAATCAATAAATATTGTACGCCAATATTCTGATTCACATCTAAAAAAGTAGTGTCTTTTTTATACAATTTAAAATTATAATCTAATCCGAAAGGTGAGCGGAGTATAAATGGATATACCAGCCTGGCCTTCAAATCCTGTGTTTGAGTTTGCAGCCTTCGCCAATTCAAATCGATTAATTCTCCTCTTCCTAATCCATTTTGTAATTTCAAACGCACATCACCCGTAAACAATATTTTTCCAGTAATATTATCAGGCAAAATACCTATCACACCATCAAACTGACTCGCCCGTTTTTTTTCGATGTTTAAGATTAGCTTGTTGAATTTATCAGTAAAAATAACAGATGCAGGCTTTGCAGATTTCAAAAATGGCAACTCGGCAATTCTGGTATTTACTTTTTTTAACTGGGACTCATTATATAAACTACCCGGTTTTATTCCTAAATAATTATGAATATAAACCGATGCAATTTGAGCATTTCCATTTATGACAACGCTGTCTATTTTAATTTCCGAATTTTTATTCAATTTTAAAACTGCTGCAATACTGCCTTCTTTGATTACAATGCTATCAAGCTTTACAGAAGCGAATGGATAACCATTATTTTCGTAATACGTAATTAATTTTTCTTGAACACGTTTTACATTTTTATATGAGACCGGTTTATCAGAATACAATTTTTCTCTAAATCCTATCTCACTCAGCACTCCTTCATCTACATTTCCTTTTTTGAGATACGCCCATTTGTATTGTGCACCAAAACTCAAATACACTTTTAGTTTCAGAGAATCCATTTCAACACTATCATACGAAGCAGTCAAATATGCACTCTCATAGCAAGTAAGCAATATATTTTGCAATTCCTTGTCGCGCTCTTTTGTTGATATGAACTGTTTCTTGTAAGTAATTTTCTTTAGAAGTGAAGGATCCTTGATGGATTGTACTTCAAGAGAGTGGTTTTTTTGTGCAAAAGTTGTAGAAGAAGACAATAGTAACAGAAGCAACGAAAAAGTAATTTTCATTCGCCTTGAACCAAAAACTGTTAGCAATAATCCTATAAAATGCATTGTATAAAGATAATCAATTAGAAGGAACACCGAAAAGGCATCGCTAATAGTTTTAGCAAACGAAACAGCTACTCCCTGCCCAGCCGGCAAGCAGGTATCGGCATTATTGTGGCTATATTTAAATCGCAACTCAACAAGGCAGATAACGAAGAAAAGAGCTTTTAATTGGCTAAAGGAGAGGAAAAAATTAAAATAATTTTGGCATTACAATAAATGTATTAGTTTTGTTACGAGTAAATTGTACATAAATCAAAAAACTACTTTTCAAATGATTCGAATAACCAAATACATTGCTGTAGTGGTTACCTCAGCGAGTTTAATCAGTTGCGGTGGCTCCGAAAAACCTACTGAAAACATCAATGATTCTACTGTAGTAAAACTAGCTATAGACAGCTCTAAAAGCGTTGTTTTCTACAACATTCCGTCTCCTCTAGAAACCTTTACTATTCTTAAGATGTCGGGGTCGGCTTTTGACAAAACGGTACTTAATTCAACAGATAAAATGCCTAAATATGTGAGCAGCTTTTCAAAAGCAGCAAACTTAGGAGCTTATTCTACGGATTTATCTTTTTGTTTCTTGTACAAACAAAATCAGGATTTCAATAATTATTTGAAAAGCATCAATGAACTAACCAATGCTTTAAGTATTGATGGAAGCTACGGACAAGAAGTCAACAAAAGATTACAAGCCAATAGCACCAATTTAGATTCTTTAATGGCAATTGTTACTGAAGCCGGATTAAATGCTGATCAATATCTAAAAGACAACCAACGAAATACTGCCACTGCTACTATTGCTGCTGGCGGCTGGGTGGAGGCAATGTATATTGTTACCGCAATAGCCGATAAAACTAAAAAAGAGGATGTAATTGGATTGGTGGGTGATCAAAAAATAGTTTTAACGAATTTGATAAATATGCTTGAGCAGTTCAAAACAGACGAAGACATCAATTCATTGCTGGTTGATATGAAAGGAATTGCTTCCATTTATGAAAACATCAAAGCGACACAAGACAAACCGGTTACATCCGACAAAGACATCATCAGTGTAGGAAACAATACATCTTACAAATTATCTGCTGATCAACTTAAAGCAATTTTAGAAAAAGTAACTGTACTTAGATATAAAATCACTCAATAATATTTTTCAAAATGAAAGCATCAATTCAAAATATAAAATCAATTCTTGTTCTTTTAGTAGTGTCGTTTGCATTTTCTGTTTCTGCTAGTGCTCAATGTGCTGCTGCTAAAAACGGCATCAAAAAGTTAGCTCCCTTTATGCACAACGGAAAAGTAAATGCTGTGACCGTTATACTTGATGAGCCATCTGAAATTCACTTATCAATTTACAAAGGATTAAATTATAAATTTCAAATTGGCTCTGAAGATGCATTAGGCAAAGTATCGTTTAGAATATTAGATGAATACAAAACTGAGATTTACAACAGCGCTAGTTCAAAAGATCCTGAATCATGGATTTTCTATTCAAATTCATCACAAAATTTAATTGTTGAAATTTATCCTGTTGAAAAAGGGAAACAAGGTTGTGCTTATTTGGTAGTTGGAATGCAGCAACCGAAGAGTAACTCTGTAAGAGATTTGTAAGTACGGATTGTACGGATCTAAAACGAATTTTTTCGAATCTATATTTAATAAAAGTCCCGCTATGTAACTTACGGAGCGGGATTTTTTTAGGGGATTTTTTTGCTACGCAGGAATAAGGTAAATATTTTGTTATGCAGCGCTACGAGAACATTGTTTTATTGCGCTCAGTTCGGATTTCTTTTGAATTCTTTCTTCTTCAATGTCAAAGTCGTCCTGAAGTCCGAGCCAGAATTTGGCAGAGTTACCAAAATATTTCGCCAGTCTAAGTGCTGTGTCTGCTGTTATACGTCTGTTACCTTTCACAATTTCCGAAACACGTGTCTGAGGAATTCCAATGTCTTTAGAAAGTCTATATGCTGTAATTTCTAACGGAACAAGAAACTCTTCTTGAAGAATTTCTCCTGGGTGGATATTTTTTAACTTTTTCATTTTTCAGTTGTTTAGTGATAATCAATTATTTCAACCTCTTCAGCGTTACAGTTGGTCCACTTGAAAATAATACGCCATTGGTTATTAATTCTAATGGAGTAAAAGTCTTTAAGATTTCCTTTTAATTTCTCTAGTCTATTCGATGGCGGAACTTGCAAGTCATTCAAATCTTGAGAATTGTTCAACATTCTTAGCTTTCTACGCGCCATTTCTTGAATTTCTGTCGACAAGCCTTTAACTCGTTGTGTCAACCCTGTCACCGATTTCAAATGTCTTAAATTCCAAATGAGCTGGATATCGATATTTCTGTCCGCAAGAAGTCAGGGTAAAAGTCAATAGGATTAAAAGTGTTATAATGTTTCTCATGTCTTTTAATATTGGTGTCAGCCTAGTTATATAGAAACAAAATGTATCCAAGACACACCAAGCGAAGTAGACATCAATACATTCTCAAATTTTTAGACAATCAAAAAAAAGCATTACCTAATCTCTGCTCCTACCTTCTCCTGATATGTTTTCATCAACTTCTCCATAATCTTTTCAATTTGCTTATCGGTAAGTGTTGCGCTTTCGTCTTGTAAAATAAAACTCAATGCGTAGGATTTTTTACCGGAAGGTAATTTATCGCCTTGGTAGACATCAAACAAATTCACATCCTTCAGCATACTTTTTTCTGCTTGATAAGCTAGTTGCTCCAACTGCTCAAACTGAACAGCTGTATCAATTAACAAGGCTAAATCTCTTCTTACTTCAGGAAATTTAGAAACTTCGGAATACATTGTTGAAGTTTTTTTTATCGCTTCCAAAATCAAATCCCAATTAAAGTCGGCATAATAAACAGGCATTTTAATGTCCATCACCTTTGAAGAAATCGGTTTCGAAATTTCTCCGAATTCAACCAGCAACTTTTTATTCCAGTTAAATGCTAATCCTTGCGAAAAAAGGTCAGAATTCAATTCAGCAAGTTTCACATCTTTTATTCCTAAACGCTCAATAATGTTTTTTACAATTCCTTTTAAGGTGTAGAAATTCATTCCATCATTAGAAGCGTTCCAGCTTTCTTCTTGCTTACGACCAGTAATAAAAACAGATAAATGTTTTGTTTCGATATACTTTGTTGCTTCGCCTATTACCGCGATGTATGTTTTTCCAAACTCATACAATTTTAAATCTGCATTTTTACGATTCTGATTGTAAGCAATCGTTTCCAAACCGCTGAACAATAAAGTTTGTCGCAACACATTTAAATCGCTGCTCAAAGGATTCATCATTGTTACATTTCTGTCTTCACTTAATGAACTTAGTTTTGATGCGTACTCTCCTTTTGTAAGCGACAAACACATTATTTCCGAAAACCCATTGTTTGTCAATAATTCTGAAACAACATTCTGAATTTTTTCTTTATCCGGTTTTTCCGCAAACGACAAAGATGAATTCAATACAGTTGGAATTTCAATATTGTTATATCCATAAATACGCAACACTTCTTCAATCACATCTTGCTCACGAGTAACATCTACTTTGAATGGCGGAACAGATAATAACAAAGCATCATTCCCTTCGTGTTCAATTTCTATTCCTAGTGAAGTGATAATAATTTTCACCAATTCTAAATCGATTTTTTTACCAATCAATTGTTCGCATTTTTCAAAAGAGAAAGGAACTTTAAAGTTTTCTATTGGTGTAGGATAAACATCAATTACTTCAGACGAAATTTTTCCACCTGCTATTTCTTTTATTAAAATGGCAGCACGTTTTAATGCATAAACCGTAATGTTAGGATCTGTTCCTCTTTCATAACGGAATGAAGCATCTGTTTTTAAACCATGACGCTTGGATGATTTACGAATAGACGCTGCATTAAAATAAGCACTTTCTAAAAATATGTTTTTTGTTGTTGAAGTAACCCCTGAATTTATTCCGCCAAATACACCGGCAATACACATTCCACCTTCTGTATTGCAAATCATCAAATCTTCGGACGATAATTCCCTCTCCGTTTCATCCAACGTTTTGAATTTTGATTTGTCTGGCAACATTTTCACAATCACTTTGCCGCCTTCAATTTTATCAGCATCAAAAGCATGCATTGGTTGTCCCAATTCATGCAATACATAATTGGTAGCATCCACAATATTATTTATGGGGCGAAGGCCAATGGCTTTCAATCTATTTTTTAACCAGTCAGGAGAATCGGTTACTTTAATTCCAGAAATGGATAAACCGGAGTAGCGTGGACAAGCAATT
Source organism: uncultured Chitinophaga sp. (assembly GCA_964456225.1). GTDB lineage: Bacteria > Bacteroidota > Bacteroidia > 2-12-FULL-35-15 > 2-12-FULL-35-15 > 2-12-FULL-35-15. The sequence goes on from CAYWAV010000037.1 coordinate 30,446, forward strand.
GCATCTTCAACTACAACTTCAATGTTAGACGTTGTTTCATCAACTCTAAAAAGTCGTTCATCGGGAAGCGACAATGAATGTGTCATTGCATTTTCTTTGGCATTGAGCAATGCAACCAAATCGCGAGCAACACCAACATGTGATGCTGCATCAGCTCGATTTGGAGTCAATCCAATTTCAAAAACTTCGTCAGATTTCAGTTCTGGGAATCCATCCCTTCGGGAAAAATATTCAGCAGCAGGTGTTCCAATTTTTGCGGAAGCATCCAACACCATAATACCAGCATGCGAAGCACCCAATCCAATTTCATCTTCGGCACAAATCATTCCTTCAGAATTTTGTCCGCGTATTTTTGCTTTTTTTATTTCGAAAGGTTCTCCTGTAGTTGGATAAAGCATGGCGCCAATAGTAGCAATTACTACTTTTTGTCCCGCTTCAACATTTGCTGCACCACACACAATATTCAATAACGTTCCTGTCCCTACATCTACTGTTGTCAAGTTCAGCTTATCCGCATCCGGATGTTTTTCTTTCGATTTTACTTCCCCAATAACAATTCCTTTCAATCCACCTTTTATGGTTTCGAATTTTTCGATGCCTTCCACTTCTAAACCACAATCGGTTAATAATATCCCCACTTCTTCAGCCGACAAATCTGTTTTAACGTATTCTTTAAGCCAATTATATGATATTTTCATTTTCGCTAAATTATCCTTGAATAGCTACAAAAATAAGAAATATGCCACAGATTTACAGATTTATTCTTTATTTAATTATCTCCTTCACATGGCTTTCACACTTTCTCGACTCCGCTCGAAATGACAGCGCTAAAAGTCATTTCGAGCGGAGTCGAGAAACTTAGAAAATAAAGGGCTAGTTTAGAACACTTAAATTATTTTTTACACAGAAAATCTGTGAATCTGTGGTCAATATTTACGTAGTTTTGCCGAATATGAATCCATTGCTAACATATTATTCGGATAGAATCGCTGAGTTCAAAAAGCAAATTGAAGAACAAAACAGCAAATTCAATAAGATTTTTTATTCCAGGATTTTGTTGTTTCTGTTAGCAATTACTCTTTTCATTTTATACTACGAAACACTTCCTCTTTTTGCTTATTCTTTTTCGGGATTAACAGTTGTGCTTTTTCTTTTTTTATTGAGCAAAGAACTTGTCTTAAAAAGAAAAACTACTTTTCTAAAAAACTTAATCAAGGTTAACGAGATTGAAATTCAATTGTTGAATAAAGATTTCAATGGAATAAATGAAGGAACAGAGTTTATTGATAAACAACATCATTTCATTTCCGACTTAGATATCTTTGGAAGAAAATCTGTTTTCCAGATTTTAAATCGTACTTCTACTTATACAGGAAGAATAAAACTGGCTCAATGGTTAACCTATCCGTTTTTAGATAAAGAAAAAATTATTTCTCGTCAGGAAGCAATTAAAGAATTAGCAACAAAGGCTGAGTGGAATCACCAATTTATTGCGCTGGGCTTTGAAAACAAAGAAAAATCAACAGACAAAGAAACAATTAACGAATGGCTGAATGAGAAAAATACATTCTCAAATTTGTTTCTTCAGATTTCACGTGTTATACTTCCAATACTTTCTGTTACTTCCATTGTTTTATATTTCATTGGAATAATTAACGAAACACCTTTTGTACTTCTGTTTTTTATTCAGCTTGGAATTATTGGTTTTTACACCAAACGAATTAATAAAATTCACGATAACTTAAGTCGAAAATTTGATTCTATTGAAAAATACCGTCAACTTATTTCTGCGATTGAATCAGAATCGTTTAAGTCTGCTTTACTCAGTAATCTCAAATCTGTTTTTGTAAAAGAAAACAATTCTGCAAGCGCAAGCATCAAAGAGCTAAAAAGCTTAACGGATAAGCTAGACGCACGCATGAACATTGTAGTTGCCATTTTATTGAACGGCATTTTACTTTGGGACATTAATGTAATGTGTGGAATCGAAAATTGGAGAAAAAAACACAAGACTAATTTTATGAATTGGGTGGATACCATTGGTGAGTTTGATGCATTTATCAGTTTGGGAATGTATGCTCACAACAACCCCAATTATGTTTTTCCGGAAGTAGAAACAAATCATTTTGTGATTGAAGCGGAAGATATCGGTCATCCAATGATTCAGGAAAATGTTTTAGTAAAAAACAATTACAAGCTTTCAAATGCACCAAAAGTAGATTTGCTCACAGGAGCAAACATGGCAGGCAAAAGTACTTTCTTAAGAACCATTGGAGTTAATCTAACCATCGCTATGATTGGAGCTCCGGTTTGTGCAAGCCGTTACAAATTTTCTCCTATTCACTTATTTACCAGTCTGCGCACCAACGATTCCTTACAAGAAAATGAATCCTTCTTTTATGCTGAATTAAAACGTTTGCATTTATTGATTGAACAATACGAAACAGGGAAGCCTGTATTTTTCTTATTGGATGAAATTCTAAAAGGAACGAATAGCAAAGACCAACACTCGGGTTCAGAAGCACTCATCAAAAAAATATTAAAACTAAACGGAGTGGGAATAGTTGCCACACACGATGTGGAACTTTCTAAACTTTCAACTGAATTTCCGGATAAAGTAAGAAACCTGTGCTTCAACATCACGATTGAAAATGATAAACTCAATTTCAATTATAAATTATCTGAAGGTGTTTGTTCTACTATGAATGCTTCGTTTTTGATGAAGAAAATGGGGATTGTGGATTA
>CAYWAV010000038.1:0-32154 GCA_964456225.1 uncultured Chitinophaga sp.
AGCATAGGTTAACTGAAAAATGTTTTTCAGGAATATTAGTACTATTTTTATTGTAAAAAATTAAATATAAAATGATTAACTTAACAGATGCATTAAAAAATTTAGAAAAAAGCGATATAATAGCAGGTATTATTGGGGCAATTTTCTCACAAATTATTGTAGGATTTGTTGTTTGGAGAAATCGAATTTGTGATAAGCGTCTAAAGAAAAAATTGATTAATACCGATTTGGAAAGCAAAAAAATGCTTTGCTTAAATTAGAAGGAGAATATACTAAGTCGCTTTCTACGTTTCGTAATTTTGACCTGTCAATACATTCTGCGGATGCATTTAATGAATTAAATGCTGACTTATATAACTCACTTCCGAAAACAGATTTATTTAAAATATATAAGAAAAATATAGTTGAGGTTATTGGTGCTTATAAATCAATAGATTTTTTGGGGCGAAAAACACCTTCTAAAATATATAGGGAGTATGCTGACAGATGGAAAGAACATAAGTATACAACTGAACATCAAAATGGACATATTGAGTTGTGTGCAAATCATAAACTTTTTATTGAAACTTCAATAATGCAAATTGAATCAAATCTTCTAACTTGTAAAGAGTTAAGGGATGACATTGATAAAATTTTAAATTATTAATTAAAAGCGTTATGCCGTTAGTCATAGTAAGTGGCTAATTAGTTCATTGATTTAGTAAACCTTTTGACGAATCTGTAAAAAAAGAGGAACTAAAAGTTTACGTTTTCGTAAAAAATCGTATATTTGTATAGAATTTGATTCTAAGTAAAAGAATTCGGACTGGGGTGTCCTCGGTCGGTAAGAAGTTTCCGCAAGGGAACTTTTTATTTTTTAAGGGAATAGCTTCAAGCCATAACGTCTTCCATTGTCTTCGTAAAATTTTGTTTCTAATACATTAAATGCAAGATTAACTCTATTGGGTTCAATAACATGTCTTGCAATTGGGTGTGCAACTAAATCCGCTAATTGCAATCCGTTAATGTTTTCTTTTTTAGACATAAACCTAAATCTGCTATGGTAATCTCTTATGCGTTGGGGGCTAACAAATCCTGTTCCCAATGAATGTACTTCATTGTAATGTTTTAATAATTCATTGTCTTCAAGCTTTCCTCTTTTTTCTACTATTATTTCAAGTGTCGTTGCTTTGGATTTAGAATCTAAAAAGAAGATGGCTCTTTCAATTAAAAATGACAAGGAAATGGTGTATACATTTCCCAAACGACCATATTTTTTTATATACTCATCTTTTTTAACAACAGCCGAAATGATTGTGTATTCAGATTCAGCAACAATGCGATTTAATTGCTCATAAAATCGCGCCTTAATTTCTAAGTCAAGTAAAATTTGAAATTCTTTTTCACATCTTCTAATATCTCTAGAGTGGAAAATTACTTCTTTGTTTTTCCAAAAATCAATCTTAAGTTGATACATGCGTTCGCGGAAGATTGTATGTTGTTCTTCAGACATAATTACTCCACATAATACAAAAACTGGAAAATCTGCGTCAACAGCTTTTAATCCGTGATTTCCCGACTCATCAACAAAAAAGTAATATTTCAAAATGAATGGCTTAAAATTGGAAACTAAAAATAGTTAAAATCTTATAACAAACACCATTTCACCCTATGGGTTCAATTTTTTTGAAAAAACGCTACAAGCAACCATTTCACCCTTCACCCGTCAATAAAGTAATTATGCTAAATCCCCGTTATCTTATCCTTAGTTGCTTACTACTTGCATCTGTTTTTCTTCAGGGGCAAACATCTTCCACTATTCGTATTATTCCCAATGCTGCTGTCGGTTATACTTTTGGAAAAGGTATCAATTGTACTCTTGGCTTTGGTGTTTCTTTACTGGATTATCAAATTGGTAAAGCAAATGCGTATTCAGGATTAGATGTTTCATTTACCGTGTTTACGCATAAAAAAGATATTTACAAAGAAGGATTGTATCGCACCATTGCTGTGAATTTATTAAATGTGGTGAATGAAATGGCAATTGTGAAGCTGGGTGTTACAAAAACAAAATTTAAATGGGGAGTAAATAAAGTAAATACAATTCGTTCGAGTTGGGGGCCTAATATCGATCTTGCTTTTAAACCTGTGGAATATGGTCCGGCTGTTGGGTTTCGTTATTTTACACTTAACAATGCCTGCATGGGTATTGGACAATCCAATCCTACTTTTTTATATGTTGGTTATCAATATCCAATTTTAATATCGGGAACAGAAAAGAAAAAGGAAACCAAACCCTTGTTTTAATTTTATCTTTTCTCTACTGTCTCGCGTAGTGACCAATATTGTTTGTAAGAGTCTTACATTCAATCTACAGAAAGTGTCGTTAGGGACTTAGGTTTAAACTGTACAACTAAATTGCCAAAGGCAGAGTCAAGCGGCTACTTACGCTCAGAAAAAAATCTCTGCGTTTCTCTGCGCCTTCTTTGTGCTCTCTGCGGTTAAACTCTCACCCTCTCCAAATCCTTATTAGCAGGTCCGTTTATCACTTTGCCAGCATACGTAAATCGGCTTCCGTGGCAAGGACAGTCCCAACTTTTTTCATCGTTGTTCCAGTTCACAATACATTTTAAGTGGGTGCATTCGGCAGAAACTAAAAATAGTTTTCCTGTTTCATCGCGGTAGGCTCCACATTTTTTTCCTTTTTGAACTATAACTTTTCCTTCTCCTTTTTGAACGGTGTTAATGTCGGAACTTTCTTTTTTAAACCATTTTTCAAGAATAGCAATAAAGTCATCTTTTAACATTTTGAAAAAGGGTTTGCTTGCTTTTAAAGTAAATCGCGCTGGGTCATAAATTTTTTCCCATTTATTTTGTTTGCCATTAATTAAATCGGTGATTAGCATTCCTCCAATGGTGCAATAGGTCATTCCAATTCCAGCTGTTCCAGTAATGATATAAACATTTTTTTTATCAAAACGGTTTCTGCCAATGTAAGGAATGGTATCCATAGGCACCAACACTTCACCAGACCAATGATGGACAATGGACTCAATAGGAAAGCGAGCTCTTGTCCATTTTTCCAAAAGTTCGTATCTGTGTTCTTCTTTTATATAACTTCTTTCACCAACGATGTGATCTTCACCACCACTTATGAGTAAGTCATACTCATTGTTATATGATGTTAATCGTACGTAATGATAGGGAGTTTGTTTTATGGAATTGTGGTACCCTGTGTCGCACCACAAAGCTTTGGGAATTGTATTTTTTTTAACAAGCGCTCCAATCACATAGGTGCGGTACGCCCATTGTTTTAACATCATGGTGTAAGTATCGTTCACTGGTGCATTGGTGGCTACCACAACATGCTTTGCTGAAATAGAAAATCCTTTGTCCGTAAAAACACCTGTTGAGCTAATGGATTCCGCATGGGTATTCACAAATATTTTTCCGCCTTTATTTTCAATTGCTTTACACAAGCCCAATAAATATTTCATTGGATGAAACTGCGCCTGGTTTGGTATGGCTAAACAAGCTTGTTCGGAAGGAACTCCAGGAGTTATTTCTAAAAGTCTGGCATCTATTCCACAGCGGAACATTGCATTCATCTCTTTTTCTAAGTTTTCTTTTTTGTCGTTGGGGTGAAGAAATAAATAGGTGTTTAGTCGTTCAAATTCGCAATCAATATTTTCTTTGTTAACAATATCTTCTATATAATCGATCGCCATTTTGTGGCTTTCGGCAATGAGTGCGGTATTTTTTTTACCGAAGATTTCTTCCATAGTATAATAGCGGTCGTCCAAGGCAGTGGTAATGTGTGCAGTAGTCCTTCCGGTTTCGCCACTTCCTATTTGACCATCCTCCAACACAATAACTTTTTTTCCTGAAACAGCGAGGCAATAAGCCGTTGTTAATCCAGCAATTCCACCACCAACAATTACCACATCGGTTTTCAAATTTTCCTCTAAAGCTTGGTGATGTGTGTCCTCAACTGCATGATCGAGCCAACAGGTCATGTTTGTTCCGGCTGTGCGGTTTCCAGTTTCAGAATTACTGTTGGTGTGCAATAAAAAAGCCATGTAAAATATTTTTTAAGTATTATTAAAAAATGAAAAATTTAGTCTTTGGGGCTTTCGCCTAAAATTTGCAATCAAATGGGCTACAAGCTCGCCTACCTATTCGTTGGTCGCAGTTAGAAGATTAGAAAATAACCGCGTTCTTGATGCCCATTGTGCTAACCTGACATAATTGCAAATTCCCAAAAACTAAATTTTTAATTTTTTCTTGTTGTTCACTGGGTATGAAGTAATACTCTCTATTATCCAACTTCATTTATATGTAAACAAGAACTGTGACAAAGGTGGGTGAATCGAAATGCAGATGTGTTACAAATTAATTGGGATTTATTGTAAAAAAATCTGCGTTATTAGATGTTGGATTTCAGGTGGTTTCAAAACCTGTCAATCCCGCCAAGTGACTCACACTAAAAGAGATGACTCGGCTTCGTTTCTCGAAAGAAGCTGAACAGACGAAATAACACGGCTAATGAAATTTAGTATTTCTTGCGAAACTGCAAATACTTTTTCCTTGGCGGTTCGCTATTTATTTCCTTTAACTTCTCATACGCACTCTGCAAGGATTCGGGAACTTCGCCTTTGTAATTAATTTTGTAAAACGAAAAGCCATTGAAGGGAACCGTGTTTTCAGATGTGAGAAATATCAGTTGTTTTTCGGTAGAGTTCTCTTCAAAATAAGATAGAAAAACATCTTTTCTTTTTTTAATCAAGCGTTCATATTGTTCGTTTACAAAGTCCGTTCCCACATACCTGTTGCATTTGTCTTGAATGGTAAACAGCATGGAATCGCTGGCATAGTTGTTTAGGAAAAGAACAAAGGTAGTATCCTTAATTGCCATTTTTTCAATGGAGATAGAATCCTCTTCGGTCATCTTTCCTTTTCCTTTATATTTTTGCGCCATAAAATATTTTTTCTTGGCTTCAAAAAATAGAATGTATTCCTTTTCCTTTGTTTCGTATTTGAATGATTGAACAGTGATTTTTGCGTCAGGATTGTCTTTTAAAAAATTAGCCATTCTTTCCATGAACCGCTCTTTTGTTTCCAAAAGTTTCGCTTGATGCATTGCCCAATTCAATGAAATAGCTTTTTCTACTTCGGTTTCAGTGTTTCTTAATTCAATGGTATAAGGAGTGGTGGGCGGTTTTACAAAAATATTTTCAACGGCATCCCATATCACATCTTTCAAATGAAAGGTTGGCGATTTTAAATCACCTGATATCGGAATCTGATAATCAATTACATTGCCGCGTTCTCTTACCACCGACATAATCAAAGGTATTGGAAGCCATCTCGTATCTTCTTTTCTGATGCGTTTAGAAATCCTTGGATCGATTGCAATAAAATGATTACTGCTGTAAATAATATCACTACGTACTTTCCAATTGCCATGTAGTTCAATTGTTCCTCTGTCCAAGGGAAAAGAAGTATAGGTAATTAAGTAAGGATTAAATAAGGTTGCAGGAACTTTGTGGATGCCGTAAGTCATGTCGAAATCCTTGTTATTCTTCGGGTTCATACTTACTTCCAATTTAATCAAACCATAAGGTTTGATGTCGCTATCCATAAAAAGTTTCACCCATCTTTTATTATTGTCGATGGAATCACCTTTTACGTGAATATTATCGAGGGCCATCGAAAATTTTTCGGAAACAGAATAGTCATCAAATAAAAGGTTTCCTTTACTAATGTCCAGATTATTTATTATGTAATCACTTTTTAGGAAATTTTTGAAAACTACTTTTACATAATCAGCAATTTTAATGATTAAGTTAAATTTTTCAGGATTCTTGCCGCCTACTCTTGCCGCTTTTTTACCAAACATGCGTTGAAAATTGTCCAAATTGTTGTCGTATTTTTCGTATTTGAAAAACGGGCTTACAAGAGCTGCGGTATCGAAATAGAATCTTTCTTTTTTGGGGTCAAGTTCATCAATGCCCACCGAAAATTTCTTGAACGAAGCATAATCTTCTCCCGGCTTTTCTCCGAAATGAAAATCGCTGATGGCCAAATCACCTCTCAAATTAATTTGTTTCTTATCGCGTAAATTTCCAACTGCTAGGAGTTTCGCATCCGCAATGGCTGAAAAGTTGCCGTAATTGGAGAGGTCGCGAAGATATTGTTCAAAAACACTTAGGTCGAATTTTTTGATAACTGCTTCCAAACGATAGTCCAGCGTTTTTACGTTGAGCGCAAATTCACCCTTCACTTCACCACTTCCAATGCCTGGTTCAAAAAAGAATTGCCCTTTTAACGTATCAGAATTCCAGTATTTTCCTTCGCTCCTAAAATTAAATTTACGGATGGAATAAAGGATAGGAATGACTTGTTCCCTGTAAAAAATTTCGGCATCATTTATTTCAATATTGAGGATGCTAAAGTGAATAGGATTTTTATTTTTATCTTTTTCGTCTTTGGAAGAGAATTTTTCAATCAGGTCGGTAAAGTTAAAATGTTTAATGTTTTGAGTAATGGTTCCTTTGGGCTGTTTAACAGCAATGGAGCTTATTTCAAATGTGTGAGAAAACAATTTCGTCATCGATATGTCGGCATTTACTACACTGGAGGAAAAGAAAACCGTATCGTTGCCTTGTTCATATATTTTGAGATTACTAATGTAAATACCACCAGTAAAGGGATTTACGTAGGTCCAATCCATCGTAATTTCGCGACCGGTATGTTTTACATCGTATTTTTCAACCAGGTATTTCGCAATAGGGGAAATGAATACAATCACTAGTATTGCTGCTATGAGGATAGTGATTGAAAAGGACAGTATTATTTTTTTCCACCTTTTTAGAGGCTTTTTTTCTTTTTTTTTCACTCTTGCAAATTAGTTTCTTATAAGAAGAATTTTCCCCCATAGCAAAGCAAATATCGTAAACTTTGTTTAGCCAAGTTTTACACTTTTATTGGAAAATGTTGCAAAAAAATTGGAAGGGTTAAATGTTGTGCTTATAACGAAGGCCATTTTCCCTTCAAAGAAATCATGTATTTTCGGAGGTCTGAGTGATACGTTTCTACAAATTCTTTATTGAAGAGTTCGTATTGAGAATCGTAGCGGGTAAAGGTCATAAAAAAAGCATTGCCTTCCTGAAAAGCCTGTAAGGTATAATTGAAATAACTTTTTTTGTTGAACAAAGGTAAACGGTTTACGCCCAACACAATTTCCATGATGAGTTCATTCTTCTTTATTTTCATCTGCTCTTCTGAAATGCCTCTGCCCAATAAATGATACAAACTGTCGAGTCGCTCTGTGCTTTTTAAAATGTATTCATTAAAGAGATGTTCATCTACTTTGTTTTGCTCGTAATCAATGTATTGTTTTGAATCTTTTCCAAACTTATAGATGAGAAATTTTTCTGCTCCTTTGTCGCCAATAAAATTTGCGAGGTTTTCATTAAAATCAACATTGTCTTTTACAAACAAAGTTCCATGTGTGAGTTCGTGAATGATGAGGTTGGCTAAGCTGCCATCTGTTCGTTTTAACATGTTGGAAAGAATAGGATCCTTGAACCAACCTAAGGTAGACCAGCCGGAAGGACTGTATACATCCACATCATAACCATCTGCTTTGAGTTTTAAAATTTCTTTTTGCGCTTCTTTTTTATCAAAAAAACCTTTGTAAGGAACAGTTCCCAAAACAGGAAAGGTCCATTCTTTGGGAATAAGCGAATAGGGTTCACATGCAGATATGTTTAATAAAGTAGCGGTTTTTCCTTGATCAAAAACGGTTTCATAATTTTCACTCGGGTTTATACCAAGACTATCAATAGTAAATTTTTTTATTTCAGCAATCAATACTAGTTTTTGTTTTAAGGAATCAGGGAAAGAAGCATCGTTCAATACATCATTAACAGGTTCAGCGTTCATGACTATTGAAATTTGCCCGGCACCTTGCTGAATACCGTAGACAGCCATTTTGTTCCAAAACAAACAAAGCAGGAGGAAGGAGAGAAGTAGGAGTTCAAAAAAAAGTTTGATGCTCTTTATCATGGTATAAAGGTATTAATAAAATATGATGAGTTTAACCGCAGAGGTTTTTGTGGCGTCATTGCGAGCGAAGAGAAGCAATCTCATAGTGTTCAGAAGTGCGATTATAAGATTGCCGCGCTTCGCTCGCAATGACGTTGATTAAAAGACTGATCCTTCGCAGTGACGCTCTGTAACTCTCAAATCCATCAGCACTTTCGGAGCTTAATCCCTCTCCTTTGGAGAGGCGTTTGGGTGAGGTCCACAAATTTTCATATATTTGGTTTCCAATTTAAAAAAAAGTGTTTTTTTTACTCTCTAAATTGCTCTCTTTTGTAATCAGTCCAATAGTTTGGATCATTACTCTGTTGTTTGTTTTTGTGTACTCAAAAAATGAGAAACGCAGAAAGAAATGCTTCTATTGGGCATTCGGATTGATTCTCTTTTTTTCCAACAGTTTTATTTTTGATGAGTTTGCCAGAGGATGGGAAATTCCGGCTACACAATACGAAGACCTTGAAATGTATGATGTGGGGATTGTATTGGGTGGAATGAGTGTGTATGATGAAGAGTATGAACGTCCTCAATTTTATAGAGGTGTGGATCGTTTGATGCAAACAGTGGAGTTGTATAAATTGGGAATGATTAAGAAGATAATTTTTACCGGTGGCTCCGGAAGTATCTTGCATCCAGAAATGAGAGAAGGAGATTATATTAAACGCTATTTGTTATTAATGGGGATTCCTGAAAAAGATTTTATTATTGAATCGAAATCTCAGAACACTAGAGAGAATGCTTTATATACGAAGAACCTGATTGATGAGAAAAAAATTAAAGGACGTTTTTTATTAATCACTTCTGCTTTCCACATGCGCAGAAGTTTGAATTGTTTTGAAACTGTTGGAATGGAAGTAACACCATACAGCACAGATAGATATGCCGGTCCTCGTAAATTCGAATTCGATCATTTGTTTATTCCTAATACTTCCGCCCTAAACGATTGGAGCACATTGATACACGAGGTGGTTGGTTATGTTACTTACAAAGTTATCGGTTACGGTTAAACCAAATTTAGCCGCAGATTCGCAGATAAAAAAATAATTTTAAGAGATTATATTGCTTCATCCTTCTTAGTGAACACTGCGGAGAAGGACTAAAACAATAATAGATTTAGGAAGCATCATAATTAGTTTTAACTAATTATAAATCTGCCAAAATTTAACAGGAGATAAAAAATCTGCGAATCTGCGGCTCTAAATGAAATGTTATTTGTTAAGGTTAAACTCTGCTTCCAATTTTTTATTCTTTTCTGTTCCAAAATACAATTCATTCGAATTGTCATAAAAGTTCGAGTAGGCATTGCTTAAATCAATTGCTTGAAGTTTTGTGGTTGGATAAAGTGTGATGGTTTTGTCGCTCACTTTTATTTTTATCGGCAAAACAAAATCTTCATTGGTGTTTTTCCACCGGAAATATAATTTATCATTCTTCCAGCAGAATTCTAAAAACGGAGCTTCGCGCTGATACAAGTATTGTTTAAAAAACCAATTGTAATCTTTTCCGGTTTTCGTATTTACCAAATCGATAAATGTTTCAGAAAAAATTTGTTTTTGATTGTTCTCGATTCGGAATGTTTTTAAAATATCAAAAAATAAAGAATCGTTACTCATTGTTGTCCGCAGTGTATGCAAAATCCATGAGCCTTTACCATAAATATCTCCATCGTGATAATCGAAATAACGAATTTCTCTTTGTCTCACAACTGGGCGTTTATTTAAAATGCCTACACGTTGCCAATACATATAATTCAAATATTCCTGGTATCCAGAAATGCTTTCTACAAAAAGTGCTTCACAATAACTTGCAAACCCTTCATGAATCCAAGCGTCAGATAGGTCGGCAGCAGTTACACTGTTTCCCCACCATTCATGTGCTGTTTCGTGTAAGATGATGTAATCGAATAAATTTTGATAATCGTTTTTATAACCATTCCCATAAGCAATTGCCGATTGATGTTCCATTCCTGCATAAGGCGATTCTACCAATTTAAACCCATCACGTTGCCACGGATATGCTCCAAACATTTTTTCGTAAAAGGCCATGTGCTTTTTTACTTGTTGAAAATGTAGTTTTGCTTTTTCATAGTTGTAAGGCAAAACATAGTGATTTAAATGAGTGGTTTTCCAAGAAACTGTGCTGGCATAAGAATCATGAATCAATTCAAAATCTCCAACATACAAAGTAACATTGTAATTGTTGATTGGATAAGAAATGTGCCAATGAAATGTTTTTTTATCGGCAGTGCTAGAAGTGTCTTTCAAAACGCCATTGCTAACGGCAACTAATTTTTTAGGGACAGTGATGGTTATGTCGGTGCTGTCAGCTTCATCGTTCATGTGGTCTTTGCTTGGCCACCACAAACTGGAGCCTTCGCTTTCACATGCTACGCCAATCCAAGGATTTCCATTTTTATCTTTTTTCCATACAAATCCTCCATCCCAAGGTGGACGTTTTGCAGCGATTGGTTTTCCTTCATAAGAAACGGCAATAGAAAATGTTTCGCCAGCTTTAATTGTTGCAGGCATTTTAATAAATAGCGCACCTTCTTCTCTTGTATAATTTAGTTTCTGTCCAGCAGATTCAATATTTTTTACAATCATGTTTTTGTAAAGATCGATTTGCAGTGTATCGAAATTGCTAAGCGCCTTCGCACTGATAATCACCTTTCCGGAGATGAATTTTTGTTTAGGAACAATTTCAATGTTTATGTCGTTGTGAAAAACATCAAAGCAGGTTCTGTATCTGGTAGTTTCGGCTAAGAGTTTATTTTGTTTTGTTTCCTTTGGATACGTTCCTGCTTTTTTAGGATTATGAACATTAAAGTGAACACCTAATGCTCCACATGAGGAGAGGATGATGAGGAGAAGGATTGCAAGTAATGCTTTGTTAAAATTGTTCATAGTGTAATTTACATTATTATATTACTTATTGTTTCGAAGTCATTCCCCTCTCCTTCGGATAGGGGTGAGGCCTTAATCAAACATCCACAATAATACAGGTTTCTCCGCTGCTTTTAATTTCGGATCAACTATTTTCATGAATTTATTATCAACAGCCGGACAACCCCAACCTTCGGGAGTGCCATTGGGATAAACTTCTGAGTCGGAAACATCGTCCCATGAATGTAAAACAATTTCTCTTTTTAAAGCATTGCTGTTCGTGCTTTCCAAACCATGTAATAAATAATTCACTTTTATTCCCCAATTACTATATCCACGTTTTCCAACTTTAAATTTTCCGATGGAGGTACAATGACTATCAGGAGTATTACTGAATTTTGGTTTTTCTTTTGTAGTAGCTTCACCCCATGGATTAGAACCGCAACCATGTGCGCACATACCTTCAGCAAGAATGCTGTCTTTTTTTAAATCATATAAAAATGCTCGTTTTTTTCCTGAATGAATGGTCATATCAATTAAAATACAGAAGTCGGTGTTGTAGCCATTCGTTTTGCAAAAAGTAATAGCCAGTTTGCTTTTTTCTTTTAAACGAGTGCTTGTTTTGCTATCCGTTTTATAGGAGAGTGATGAGATGCAAAAGAGGAGAAGAAAGGAAATCTTATACATGTGTGTTTTTATCTGATAACGTCAATTGTAGCTAATATAGTACATCATCGCAATGACGTTCCAAAAATAAGAAAGAGTCCCGGGCTTCGGAACTCTTCTTACTTGTTTTAACAATAATTGCGTAATCGGTTCTTCGAATTACATAGAATCAATTTTTTCAATAGAAGCCAATACATTGTCTCCTAATTTGTCCTTTAACTCAGCAAACATTTTTTTTACTTCTGCTCTGGTTTTTAATTTTTTGCTGCTATTTACCTTAGCAATTAACTCATCAGCTAAGTCAACACATTTGTCTACTTCTGATTCAATTTGTTTTTCATTTTTACCGTCACCGTTTAGTAAGGCATTGTAATACTCTTCAATTACATCACCAATTAAATGATTGATGTTTTTTTTGATCGTTCTGCGATTTGCCATTTTTCTTTTTTTTTAGTTCTATTTGTATACTCTTTTATTACTTTTTTCAATGTTCCCCAATCCCCCAATCACTTAGTCCCCCAATCACCTAATCAGCCAATCCCGCCAACTGTTCTTCAATGGCTTTTATTTTAGATTCGGCATCCGCAAGTTTCTTCTTTTCATTTTCAACCATTTCTGGTTTTGCATTGGCAACAAATTTTTCATTCGCCAATTTCAGTTGCACCGATTTCAAGAAACCTTTATTGTAGTCTAGGTCTTTCGCCAAACGTTCTTTTTCAGCAGCCACATCAATGTTTTGAGAAAGTGGCACATAATATTCGGCATGTTTCAATACAAATGAAATTGCTCCATCTACTTTTGCATTTACATAACTGAAATTGCTCAAATTGCAAAGCTTCACAATTATTCCATCGTAAGTTTTAATAATCTCTCCTTGATTTACTTTTTCGAATACTTCGAGTTTTTCTTTGGGAGAAATATTTTTTTGTTTACGAATGTTACGGATGTTTGTAATCACTTCCATCACTACATCAAAATGTTTGATGATATCAGCATTTTCATTTTTAGATTTCGGCCATTCAGCAACAATGATGCAGTCTTTCTCAGTTCTATCAGAAATCAAATGCCAGATTTCTTCTGTAATGAAAGGCATAAACGGATGCAATATTTTTAATATTTTCTCAAAGAAAACAATAGTTGCATCGTATGTTTCTTTGTCGATAGGCAATGATTTACCATCAACAAATTCGGGTTTAATCATTTCTAAATACCATGCACAGAAATCGTCCCATACCAATTTGTATGTTGTCATCAAGGCTTCACTCATTCGGTATTTTGAATACAAGTCGTTGATGATTTCTAATTGCTCGTTGAACTTTGCATCAAACCATTGTGCAGCAATTTTATTTGCGTCATTTGGTTTAATGTCAGCGCTCACTTCAAAACCGTTAATTAATCGGAAGGCATTCCAAACTTTGTTGGAGAAATTTCTTCCTTGTTCGCACATGCTATCATCAAACGGTAAATCGTTTCCTGCAGGCGAACACAATAACATTCCCACACGCACACCATCCGCTCCGTATTTTTCAATCAGCTCAATTGGGTCGGGAGAGTTGCCAAGCGACTTACTCATTTTACGACCTTGTTTGTCTCGCACAATTCCTGTGAGGTAAACATTTGTAAATGGTTTCTTGCCACGGTATTCATATCCGGCAATAATCATACGTGCTACCCAGAAAAATAAAATTTCTGGAGCGGTAACTAAATCGTTGGTTGGATAATAATAGTTAATGTCTTTTCCATCCGGATTTTTAAATCCATCAAAAACACTTATCGGCCACAGCCATGAAGAAAACCAAGTATCTAAAACATCTTCATCTTGTTTTATTTCTTCCGCTTTAAATTTGAAACCTTGAATTTGAAATTGTTCAAGAGCGAGCTCGCGTGTTTTTGCTACAGCCAATTTTCCATCGGGGCCATACCATGCTGGAATTTGTTGTCCCCACCATAATTGACGAGAGATACACCAATCGTGAACATTTTCCATCCAATGTTTGTAGGTGTTTACAAACTTTTCTGGAATCAATTTTATTTCTCCATTCAATACATTTTCCAAAGCAGGTTTCGAAATAGTATCCATTTTCAAAAACCATTGCATGGATAATTTAGGTTCAATAACAGCATTGGTACGTTCGCTGTAACCCACTTTATTTTTAATGTCTTCGATTTTTACAATCTGCCCCATCTCTTCCAAATCTTTCGCAATTTTTTTACGAACTGCAAAGCGATCTTCACCAATATAAAATTGAGCAGCAGCGCTCATCTTCCCATCAGAAGCAATGGTATCAATTACTTCTAAGCCATGCTTAACTCCTAAATTGTAATCATTAATATCGTGTGCAGGCGTTACTTTTAAAGCACCTGTTCCAAATTCCAAATCGATATAAGTATCAAAAATAATGGGCACCGAACGGTTCACCATTGGAATAATAACTCGTTTTCCTTTTAAGTGTTTGTAGCGTTCATCATCAGGATGCACACAAACAGCTGTATCACCTAATATCGTTTCTGGACGAGTAGTTGCAATTGTTATCCACTCTTCTTCTTCCTCTCCTTTGGAGAGGACCGGGGAGAGGCTTTCAATTTTATATTTTACATAATATAATTTCGAGTTTACTTCTTTGTGAATTACTTCTTCATCCGAAACAGCAGTTAAGCCTTGCGGATCCCAATTCACCATTCTTACTCCACGATAAATTTGTTTTTTATTATATAAGTCGATAAACACATCTATAACAGCCTCGCTCAAATCATCTTCCATGGTAAAGCGGGTACGATCCCAGTCGCAGGAAGCGCCTAGTTTTTCCAATTGTTTTAGGATAATTCCACCGTATTTTTCCTTCCATTCCCAGGCATGTTTCAAGAAATCTTCACGAGACAGGTCTGTTTTTTTAATGCCTTTTTCAGCCAATAGCGCCACTACTTTTGCTTCGGTAGCAATAGAGGCATGGTCGGTTCCGGGAACCCAGCAGGCATTTTTACCTTGCATACGGGCTCTGCGGATAAGCACATCCTGTATGGTATTGTTAAGCATGTGCCCCATGTGAAGCACACCCGTTACATTGGGCGGTGGTATAACTATTGTGTAGGGTTCACGCTCATCGGGCGTTGATTTAAAGAATTTATGCTTAAGCCAATGGGCATACCACTTATCTTCTGTTATTTTTGGGTCGTATGTTTTAGGAATTTCCATATATATTTACTTACTTCGTTCTGATAAAAAGTAGGCAAATCTACTAAAAATTAATTTTCCTTTCTTTTTTTGATTATGGCATGGTTTTGGCTGTTAATCAGACAAGGAATTCGAGTCTCAAAAACGATTAAATTGTATATTAAAATGAAAAAATTAGCCTTTACATTTGGAACACTATTGTTGACAGCCTTTGTTGCTGTAGCACAAGAAAAAGTAGCAGCTCCAGCAGCTCCAACAAGCAACGCAGAAATTACATTTGATAAAGAAACCCATGATTTCGGTACAGTTGAATATGCTGGTAACGGGACCTATGAGTTCAAATTCAAAAATACAGGTAAAGAACCCTTAATCATTTCGGATGCAAAAGGATCTTGCGGTTGTACGGTTCCTACTTATCCTAAAAATGTGCCTATTAAACCAGGTGAAACTCAGGTAATTAAAGTGACTTACGATACAAAACGTGCCGGAAACTTTAATAAAACAGTAACCGTTACTTCGAATGCAAAAACGCCCTCTAAGCTTTTAACAATAAAAGGAAAAGTAGATCCGGCTCCGGTTGAAGAAACGTTTCCTTCCAACGGAAAAAAAGATGATGGCGCAACTCCATTAGAAAAACACTAAAAATAATTAAACTAAATAATAAATCTCAAAATCACAGACAATGAAAAAAGTTATCCTATCAATTGGCTTAATGTTATGTGTTGCGGTAGGTGCAAATGCACAAGAAGCCGTAACTCCTAACCCCGTAAATCCTAACGCTGCAAAATTTAAATTTGAAACAGAAGTAATGGATTACGGAACAATCGAACACAATGCAAATGGTGATCGTGAATTCAAATTTACAAACGTTGGTAAGGAACCATTAATCATTTCTAATGCGGTAGGTTCATGTGGATGTACAACTCCAGTTTGGCCTAAAGAGCCAATTAAGCCAGGTGCTTCTGCAATTATAAAAGTTCACTATGCTACAGATAGAGTTGGGCAATTTGAAAAAACAATTACATTGACTTCAAATGCTGAAACGCCTTCAAAAATTATTAAAATTAAAGGTGTTGTAAAACCAGATCCAACACCAGCACCGGCACCGGGAACAGTTGCTCCTGCTGAGCAAAAGCACTAATTTGTTTTGTTTTATTAGTATCTATTTCAAGCCCTTTTGATTCATTTCAAAAGGGCTTGATTTTTAATGAGACTTGTATTTTCATGAAATGAAAATTTAGTCTCATTTATCCCGCAGAATTGCGGAATCTATTCATGAGAGTGTGATTTGTATATTTTCATGAAATGAAAAGTTAGTCTCATTTATCCTGGAGAATTACGGGATTTTTTTCTAGATGTGTTTTTTGGAATGAAAATTGCTTTTTTACTTAATAAATAAACCAATACTCCCTAAAATGAAAAAAGTAATTCTCTTAATCTGTCTTTCAGTTTATCTGATTGATGCATCTGCACAAGAAGCTGTAGTGTTAAATTCAAATGGTGCTAAAATTAAATTTGATTCGGAAATTATTGAATATGGAATTATTCAACAGGACGCGAATGGAAATAGAGAACTTAAATTCACGAATATTGGAAAAGAACCAATCATTTTGCAGAGTGTAAATTCTTCTTGTGGTTGTTTGGTAGCAAGTTGGACAAAAGAACCTATTGCTCCTGGTAAGTCAGGGGTGATTAAGGTTCAATACGATACCAAAAGAGTAGGTAAATTTGAAAAAACACTTACGGTTCTGTCTAATGATGTTGATAGACCTTCCATCGTAATAAAAGTAAAAGGAGAAGTGTTGGCACCTAAATAATTTCTATCTTTAAGTTATGCATTTTATCAAAATAATATTGATTCTTTTTACTTTTGCTTTTGCAACAAGTGCTTTTTCCCAAGAAATTAAATTCAAGGAAACCAAACACAATTTTGGTTTTGTGCACGAAGGTGATACAGTAAAGATTGATTACGAATTGAAAAACATCGGAGACAAATCTTTGATTATTTCCAATTATGAAGTGGAATGTGGTTGCACAGCTATGCAGAAAGTGGAAAAAACAATTGAGCCGGGAGAAACATACATTCTAAAAGTAACTTTTGATACACATCAAAAATACGATCGTCAAGACAGAACTATAAAGATAATTTCTAACGCAACAAATTCACCTGCCGAATTGCGTTTTAAAGGTGTGGTACTGAAACCAAAGAAAAAATAAAACTATTCTACACTCCCGTCACACTGAGCGTAGTCGAAGTGCAAAGGGTTAGGAGAGGGCTGGGGAGAGGTCTTAAAAAAAATACTAACTTTGGGCAATTAAAACAATCAAAAATGCCAAAAGTGTCTTCCAAAGGCAATTCAATGCCTTCTTCACCTATTCGTAAATTAGTTCCATTTGCTGAAGCAGCAAAAAAACGCGGAACAAAAATATACCATTTGAATATCGGTCAGCCCGATATTGAAACGCCTGAAGTAATGCTCAACGCAATTAAGAATGCCGATATCAAAGTATTGGAATATTCTCATTCTGCTGGTATTGAATCGTACAGAAAAAAATTAGCTGGTTACTATGGAACATTCAATATCCATATTGATGAAAATGATATAATTATTACAACGGGTGGTTCGGAAGCAATCTCCATTGCAATGATGGCTTGTTTTAATGATGGAGATGAAATTATTATTCCAGAACCATTTTATGCAAACTATAATGGATTTTCATGTGCAGCAGATGTGAAAGTAGTTCCTGTAAAATCATTTATTGAAACTGGTTTTGCATTGCCACCAATTGCTGAATTCGAGAAATTAATAACTCCCAAAACAAAAGGGATTATGATTTGCAACCCAGGAAATCCAACGGGCTACTTATATTCAAGAGAAGAGTTGGAATCGTTAAAACAATTGGTATTGAAATACGATTTGTTTTTATTGAGTGATGAGGTGTACCGCGAATTTTGTTACGATGGAAAAGAATATGTTTCTGTTATGCATTTAACAGGAATTGATAACAATGTTATTTTGTTAGATTCTATCTCCAAACGTTATAGTGCTTGCGGTGCTCGAATCGGAGCGCTGATTTCAAAAAATAAAGAAGTGATGTCGACAGCAATGAAATTTGCACAAGCTAGATTGAGTCCGCCTACGTTTGGACAAATAGGAGCAGAGGCCGCATTGAATACTCCCAAAGAATATTTTGATAAAGTTCAAAAGGAATATGTTTCCCGCAGAGATTTTGTAATTGAAGCGTTAAATAAAATGGAAGGTGTATTTTGTCCCAAACCAAGCGGAGCATTTTATTGTATTGCCCGTTTGCCAATTGATAATTCAGATAAATTTTGTCAATGGTTATTGGAGTCATTTGAACATGAAGGTCAAACAGTTATGTTGGCTCCGGCAACAGGCTTTTATTCTACTCCGGGAGCAGGAATAAATGAAGTTCGTTTGGCTTATGTACTAAATAAAGAAGATTTGAAAAATGCTATGATTTGTCTTGAAAATGCTCTGAAAGTCTATCCAGGAAAGGTAAATTAAGCAATTTGTAACAAACTATATTCAATCCCATCCGTGCAATGTACCGATGGGATTTGCTTTTTAACCCAAAATGGTTAATTTAGCTATCCCAAAACCTGTGGTAGGGCTAAATGGACAAATTAAAAACATACTTCTCTCGCAACATAATTGCTATTTTAATTTTTAGCACCTTGCTTTGCATTGCTACAAAAGTAAGTGCAAAATCCATTTTGGGTGGACCGGAAGATAGCGTTTCCACTTCTACAAAGCCAAAGAGTTTAATTCAAAATATGAATCGTGAGCAGTTGAGTTCATTGGTGGATTTCCTTTTTGAAATGGATACCATTCCAAGAGATCTGATGAGCGAGATCAATAAAGCAATTGCCTTTTTTAATATAGAAGACAATAAGAATGAATCCAAATCCGCTGTTAGTGCATCTTTTCCAGCATCCGATTTATATGGCAGTTGGGAGATAAATAATTTATTTCCTGAAAAAGATATGCTTAAATTAAAAGGAGATACTTCTGTTACACTTTTATTGAATGGTGGTGAACGTGGAGATTATTTTCATCCGTTTGACGGACCCATGACTTCCGGTTTTGGATGGAGAGACAGTGCTCAGCACAATGGAGTGGATATAGATTTAAACAAAGGGGACAAAGTGTGTGCAGCATTTGATGGAATGGTTAGAATAGCAAAGAGAAATGGCGGTTTTGGAAATGTGGTTGTTGTTAGGCATTATAATGGCTTGGAAACAGTGTATGCACATCTTTCAAAATTAAAGGTAAAACCGGGACAGGTAATTATTGCGGGGCAAGTGGTTGGTTTAGGTGGCAGTACAGGGCATTCAACAGGTTCGCATTTACATTTTGAAGTTCGTTTCAAAGGCGTTCCTGTAAATCCTAAATATTTGATTTCTTTTAAAGAACAGAAATTATTATACGATGAAATAACAATCAAGAAAACAAAATGGGGATTGGCAGCATTTCCAACAGGAGGAAAAGAACACATCGTAGAAAAAGGGGATACCGTTTTTGAACTTGCAAAAAGATATGCAACCACAACGGTTTCAATAAAAGAAATTAACGGGTTAACCGGCAGTAGAGTGAGACTCAAGCCCGGTCAAGTAATTTGCATTGCTCAATAATTATTATTGAACATTGTTTTTCAGTTTGTTCAGGCATCTCATAAAAGCATCTCTCATTCCTTCATATTGTGTTTCTCTTCCCAAATTACTTGTACGATGTGCTTCATTGATCATGTCGTTTGCATGCACAATTTGCTGATTGAGCCACTGAACTACTTCTTGTAACTGTTCTGAGTTCATCGGTTGTTAGTTTAGAGTTCTTTGTTAGTACGCTGCTGTTTATAATTTAGTTTCGTTATAGCTTACCAAAGACAGTTTTTTTAGGATATTTGTATGGATAATATAGACAAAAAATAATGTTTCGGAGCTTTGTAGATCAGCTAGAGAGTCTTTTAAGTAAAGAGTTACCAGGAGAAACTGCTCAGTTTTCGATGGCTCCAATTACTCGCAAGCGATTGTCGGATGTTTCTAAAGAAAATTACAATCCGAAACAAAGTGCTGTGCTAATCTTGCTTTTCCCAGAAGCAAATTCAATTAAAACAATACTTATTCAAAGAAGTAGTTATGATGGTGTACATAGCGGTCAAATTGCCTTTCCTGGTGGACAGTTGGATAAAAGTGATGCAGATTTAAAACATACTGCTTTGCGAGAAACTTTTGAAGAAATAGGAATCCCTTCCAAAAGTGTAAGTGTTATAGGTAGTTTAACAGATTTATATATTACTCCAAGTAATTTTTTAGTAAAACCGTTTATTGGTGTATTGGATCAAAAGCCCGATTTTATTATAGATACAAATGAGGTTGCAATGGTTATTTCTACCGATCTATTAGAACTGAATAATAAAGATATCAGAAAAGAGAAATCGATTTTGCAAAGCGGTGGATTTAAAATAAAAACCCCCTATTATGAAATAGAGGGTTTAACAGTGTGGGGTGCAACAGCAATGATGATAAGCGAACTAAATGCTGTTGTTGAACAAATTAAAATTACTTCTTCTTATTAAAATCGGTCATGATATTATCATAACACAAATAATAACTTCCTTTCGAAAGGTTTGCTATATCTAGTTTGTTCCCGAATCCACGTTTAATAACATTCCCGTAAGAATCAAAAACTTCATACATCGTATCGGCTGAAAAGTCTATTGCATCAGAAGATTTAGACATTGCATAAGTAGGTTGACCAGTAGCAGAAGTAAATGTTACTCCATCGGAAGATTTTGAAAGATCACCATAACCAATTTGTTTTACTCTGAATTTATTTTCACCAGAGTGAGCAGTTGTTTGAAAAGTATAGGTATTGCTTTCCATAGAACCTCCACCTTTCACTTCTCCAACAGGAATCCATTTGTTCCAACGAAATTGTTCAACTACATAAGGTAATGAACCCATTTCATTTTTTGTCGACCAATTTAAAATACCATTTTTATCAATGTTGATATTTACTACTTCAAATGTAGCTTTTGGTTTTAATGCTTCTGGATTTAATACTTTTGGACTGCAATCATCTTTGTGGCGAATCTCAACTATAACAGGAGTTCCAGGTTTGATTGAAAAAGCAGGAAAGTCAATTTCAAATGCTGAAGAGTTTACTTCATCTGTTGATACTTTACCATTGATGGTAATTTCATAAGTACAAAACCCTACGCCATTGCCTGCATAACCGTTCTGCACATATAGATTCTTGTCTTGATATTTACCTTCCACTACAATGATTCCTGAAAATGCATTGCCAAATGAAATTAAGAATAACGATGATAAAAGGAGTAATCTTTTCATTTTTATAATTAATGATAGTCAATTCGTCTACAAATATATATAATTTATCGAAAACATATCCTATTTTTTTTTGAAAAAAATCAATAAAAATGCCTTGGTGCGAAACTAAAGCTTTGATAATCAGTAGCTTAATGTAAAGTATTTTTTTAAAGAAATAATAAATGTTTTAACTTAACGATCCCATATAACGCCACAAATATGAATAATGCAAATAGCAACACTTTGTAACTTCCTTTAAACAATATTTTGTTGTCCCCTTTGTCTTTTCTATACGCCCAAATTATTCCGACTAAAAAAGTCAAAAAAAACACCAATGCAAAGATTAATTGTCCGCGAGAAAACATATTTGTTTAAAATCTGAACATCAAAAGTACTATTAATATAGCTTACTGATGGGAAAAGAAAAAAATAATTAATTGTGTTATTTGGATTAATTTTGCAGTAAATGGAGTTTTAAATTATGAATAGGCTTAAAATTGGTGCACTAATGATATTGTTGATTTTGTCCAACAATATTATTGCAGGTAAAATTGCAAAAGCTTACGATGCACTAAAAAGCTACAATTATTTTGAAGCCAAACGGTTGTTTGAAAAATCGTTAAAAAAAGAAACTTCTCCCGCAGCTTTTGGATTGAGTATTATTTATTACAGAACGGACAATCCTTTTTCTAATATTGATAGTGCCTATTATTATATTATTCTTTCCGAAAAAAAATTTCAATCCCTTTCCGAAAAAACGCAGATAAGTTATTTGCCTTATGGAGTAAGTGCTCTATTAATTGATTCGTTGAAGACTAAGATTCATCAAAAAGCATTTGAGTTTTATAAGAGTCAAAATACAATAGCGGCTTTAGATAAATACATTTCTATCTACGTAACAGCTCCTGAATGTTTTACCGCAATCGATTTAAGAAATGCATTGGCTTTTAGCGAAGCCAAAACGGAGGACACATATCAGGCATACGAGCATTTTATGGAAAGGTATCCATTTTCGAATGAGTTAAAAGAAGCCAAGGAGCTATTCTATCTTACGAAATTTAAGTCGCTTACAAAAAATAATACCATCGAAGCGTTTGAGCAATTTCTTGTTCAGGAACCAAACAGTCCATTTGCAGATGAAGCAAAAAATAAAATTTATTCGTTGACAACTAAAAATGGAACGGTAGAAGACTTTTACAAATTCGTAAAAAAATATCCGGATAATCCGAATGTTGAATATGCCTGGCTTACTTTGTATGCCTTATATACTCCTTCTTTTGACCTTGCCTCTCTGTTAGATTTCAAAACCGAATTTCCAGATTTTCCTTTTAAAGACATTTTAAAAGAAGATATTGAATTGAGTAATAAACTGCTTTTCCCTGTTCGAGAAAACGGCAAATGGGGATTTGTTGACAGTGCAGGTTATGTTGTGGTTCCTTGCATTTATGACTGGGTTGAAAATTTTTCGGAAGGACTAGCTGAATGTGGTTTGAATAGTAAATCAGGATTTATTAATAAAGCCGGAAAATTAATTATTCCATTTATTTATGAGCAGGTGGAAGCATTTAATAAAGGCTATTCTGTTGTTCAGTTTAATGAAAAATATGGGTTAATAAATAAATTAGGGAAACGAATTCTTCCTTATAGCTACGATGAAATTTCTGAGTTTTCGGAAGGTTTGGCTGCTGTTTCTGTGGATGATAAATTTGGTTATGTGAACGAACAAGGACTCGTTGTTATTCCAATCAATTACACAAAAGCATTTGATTTTAATGAAGGATTAGCTGCTGTAGAATTAGGCGGACAAAGTGGATATATCAGCAAGTCAGGTGAAATAGTTGTTGGGTTTAAATTCGATTGGGTAGATAATTTTAAAGGTGGATTGGCCAAGGTGAAGTCGTTGAAAAAATTGGGACTCATCAATAAAAAAGGAGAATTTGTTTTGCCCTGTGAGTATGATTTGATAGGAAATTTAAAAGAAGACTTAGTGATGGTGATGAAAGAACAGAAATATGGTTTTGCAGATAAAAATGGAAAATTAATTGTTCCGATTGAGTTTGATTATAGCAAAAATTTTTGGTTGCCACTTGAATATAAAAATGGTTATGCCGTTGCTGAAAAAAATGGAAAGCAAGGCTTGATAGATAGAACAGGAAAGTATATAACAGCAAAAGATTTCGATCGTATTGAGCCATTTAATGAAGGGTTAGCTCCAGTTATGAAAAAAGATAAATGGGGATTTATTGACGAAAAAACAAAATTACAAATCCCTTATACTTATCAATCTGTGAAAGAATTTAATAATTGTATTGCTCCTGTTTTAAAAAACAATAAGATTGGTTTGATAAATAAATCAGGAAAAGTAATTGTTGATTTTTTATATGAGGAAGCTGACGATTTTGTACATTTCAAAAATGGATTGTATGTTGTTATGCTGGAAGAGCAATATGGACTGGTCGATCTATCAGGGAAATTAATTGTTGCTTGTGAAGTAGATGTTATTTCTGAATTCAGAGGAAATATATTCAAGTTTGAGAAAAACTCGAAAATAGCTTATTACAATTCATTTTCTCGTTCCTATGTTTGGAAAGAAGCAGGCTTCTAAAATTACAATTTAATTTTTTGTCCGAGCTTTAATTTACTAGTAGCTTTTATACCATTCTTTTTACACAAAACTTTTGTTGTAGTTCCATATCGTTTAGCGATTCCCGATAATGTATCTCCTTTTTTTACAACATGGACTTTTTTTCCTTTGGAGCTGGCATATGTTTTAGCGGCAGCTTTTTTTGCTTCTGATACATAATCAAATGTTGCCATGTCGATGCACAACATATTAGAGACTAATTTTTTATCATCAAATGAAATGATTTCTGTAGGATTAATAGGATGACCTAAATAACGCACTTCGAAATGCAAATGACTGCCTCGTGAACGACCTGTGTTTCCTCCTAATCCAATTACGTCACCTGCAAATACTTCTTGTCCAACAATAACATTGATTTTTGATAGATGTGCATAGTAAGTTTCTAAGCCATTATCGTGACGGACAACAATCACATTTCCATAACTCTTGCTCAGTTTTGCGATTCTGATTTTTCCATCAAATGCAACATTTACAGAATCGCCTGTTTCCAAATCAATATCAACACCATAGTGGTAACGTTTTTTTCTAGGGCCAAATTTGGATGTTACTCTTCCTGAAAAAGGATGAACATAACCGCAGTTGTGCTCATTGAATAGTGCAAATTCTCGTACGCTATCGTTTAATGATTTCATATCCGCTTTCACGGTATGAATGTTTGTTGTATCCCATCCAGAATATATCCCACTAGTATATAAATCACCGGAATATAAACCACCACTGTATCTTTCATTAGTAGGAAAAAAAATAACAGAATCGGTAGGATCCATCAGTTCATCCTCGTCCATAGTAAATGGAATAGTGTCAGTAGTTGTTTGGGCACAAAGCGTAGTAGACGAAAAGTGTATGGTAAAGAGTATTAAAAAAAGTTGTTTCATATAATAAAAATTATCACGTCCGATTCTCTATCTGAGGCAATGATTTTATTATATAATTCAATTTATATAAGAATCACATCGGGGTGTACATTCGTAAATCAATAAAATTGGTACTGTCAGTATCCATGTTGTTGTTATGTCCAATAATTATCGGAATTACAAATATGTACATTTTTTTGAATTAGGCAAGTGTTAATTATTGTTAAGCACAAGTATTTTATACACAAACAAATGTTTAGTGTTTTGCAATTTTCGTGAATCGGTCGTCAGTTAGTGTTTTCAGAAATTCGAGAAGATCTATTTTTTCTGTGCTAGATAATGCAATTGGTTTAAACATAAGTGAATCCGAATTAATACTTCCCTTCACAAAATCGGAAGGAGAATTATAATAATCAATTACCTCCGAGAGTGTTTTGAACATGCCGTTGTGCATATATGGCGCTGTTACGGAAATATTTCTCAAGCCTGGAACTTTAAATTTTCCAATGTCAGAGCTGTCTTTTGTTGCGTCAAATCTTCCCATGTCTTTTAATTCTTTTCCATTAAATAAACCAATGTTTCTGAATTGATTGCCGGTAAAGTCGGGGCCAAAATGACAATCAAAACATTTTCCTTTTTCATTAAATATTTTTTGTCCGCGTTTGGCAGCCTCACTAATTGCTGTTGTATCCTCTTTCATAAATCTATCAAAAGGAGTATCGCCTGTTTCAAGTGTGCGTTCGAATGCTGCAATTGCGTCCAATAAATTGACTCTGTTAGGTAATTCCTGATATATTTTTTTAAAATAAGCAGAATAGTATTTGTCCGCGTTTAATTTTTTGATTGCTTCAGCAATTGGCAAATTCATTTCAATCGGATTTTCAATTGGTCCGGCAGCCTGATCTTCCAAAGTTTCTGCTCTTCCATCGTGAAAGAAAAAATTTCTGGCACTTTGATTCATGGCGCTTGGTGTATTGCGCGTGCCTATTTTCCCATCAACACCTTTGCTAAAACTGGATGTGTCAGAAAATGCGAAATCAGGGATGTGGCAAGAGGCACAACTGATTTGATTGTTCTGTGAAAGTATTGGGTCAGAAAAAAGCAATTCGCCCAACTCTTCTTTAGTAGTCGGCTCAGGTTTGTTTTTGTTAGATTCGTTTGAATTACACGAAAAAACAAAGAGTGTACTTGTGATTATTGAAAAGGAAAAAAGTAGTTTCATACATGTAAATTCTTCAACAAGATATTAAAAACATACAAAGTTAATTTAATTCGTTAGAAATAATCTTAATGCTATATTTGTAACATAATTTAACAAAGAAAATATAATCGTATGAAAACAGCAGAAATAGTTACAGCAAAAGGAACCATGAAAGTGGAGTTTTATGAAAAAGATGCTCCGGGAACGGTGAAGAATTTTTGTGATTTAGCTAGCAAAGGATTTTATGATGGATTAACGTTCCATAGAGTAATTCCAGGATTTGTAATTCAAGGTGGATGTCCGAATGGAACAGGCGCTGGCGGACCAGGATACAACATTAAATGTGAATTGGATGGCGATAACCAATTTCACGACAAAGGAGTTTTGTCAATGGCTCATGCAGGTAAAGATACGGGTGGTTCTCAGTTTTTTGTTGTTATTAGCAGAGCGCAAACGGCTCATTTGGACAGAAAACATACTTGTTTTGGAAAAGTTGTGGAAGGCTTGGATGTAATTGAGCAAATTCGCGGTGGCGATGTAATATCAAAAATCGTTATTCATGAAAACTAGGACTAATTTCCGTTAGAAATTGAATTTTACCATTGGTGTATTAACTCAAACAAACTTTAATATCAAACGTAAATTTGCTGAGAATTATTCCAAAACTACTTTATTGTTAGGACTTTTCAAAAAAAGGGAATGGTATCGTAGCAGCCATTCCCTTATTATTTTTCTATCTTTAATATAAAATATTGAAATGAAACGCATCTCGCTATCTCTTTTATTCTTTTTTGTTTCTACTCTTTTTTTATTTTCAGAAAACAGATATCAATTCACTGTTGATTTAACAAAATGTGTAAAAGATAAATTGTTTGTTGAACTAACAACTCCTGAAATTAAAACGGAGGAAGTGATCTACCGATTTCCTAAAATTGTTCCTGGTACTTATGAGATTTTAAACTTTGGACGATTTGTTTCCGATTTTAAAGCATTTGATAGTTTAGGAAAAGAAATGCAGATTGAGAAACTGGATCTAAATAGTTGGAAAATTATAGGAGCACAAAAATTAAGAAAACTCACCTATGAAGTAGAAGATACATGGGATACAGACATAAAAGAGCCCTATGTTTTTGAGCCTGGTGGAAGCAATTTTGAAGTAGGAAAAAATTTCGTTTTAAATCCTCACTGTTTGTTTGGATATTTTGAAGGAATGAAAAATACTTCGTATCAAATTAATATTATTCGTCCGGCTGATTTTTTTGGTGCTTGTAGTTTAACGGACGTAGTTTCAAAAGATAATATAGATACATATACAATAGCTGATTATAAAGATTTACAAGATGCCCCAATGATGTATAATGTGCCGGATACAACTGTTCTTAATGTGGGTGGGACACAAGTTTTAATTTCATTGTATTCTCAAAATAAAGTTGCCAGTTCGAAATTTATTGCGGAACAAATAAGTGAAATTTTATTTGCGCAGCAAGAATACCTTGGAGGGACATTGCCAATAAGAAAATATGTTTACTTAATTTACTTGACTCCAACAGGAAGCCTTTCGGGTGCAAGCGGTGCTTTAGAACACAGCTATTCATCCATGTATTTTTTACCTGAAATGGAACAGAAATATTTAGCACAAACCATTCGTGATGTTTCCGCTCATGAGTTTTTTCACATCGTTACTCCTTTAAATATACATGCAGAACAAATTGGTGATTTTAATTACAATGATCCCCAGATGTCGAAACATCTTTGGTTGTATGAAGGTACAACAGAGTATGCATCAGGTTTGGTTCAGATCAAATATGGCAGTATGTCCTTGTCGGATTACTTAAAAGTAATTGAGTCGAAAATTGCCGGTAGTAAAGATTATAATGATTCTCTTCCTTTCACTGTTATGAGTGAAGGGTGTTTAAAAAAGTATAAAGACCAATATTCAAATGTGTATCAAAAAGGTGCATTGATTGGTATGTGCCTTGATATTCAATTGAGATATTTATCAAAGGGGAAATACGGTTTGCAAGAACTCATGTTTGATTTAGCCAAAACATATGGCAAAAACAAATCTTTTAAAGATGAAGAGCTTTTTGAGCAAATTGTAAAATTGACATACCCTGAGATTGGAGATTTTTTTCGAAATTATGTGGAAGGAAATAAACCATTGCCGGTAAAAGAAATGTTACAGCTGGTAGGAATTGGTGCTGTTGATGCGAGTGGAAATAAGCAGCTTTCAATTGGCGGGATAGGAATTGGATTAAATACGGCCAATAACCGTTTGATGGTTGTTAACACCGCTTCTATGGATGATTTTGGAAGAATGATGGGATACGAAGAGTACGATGAATTAATAAGATTTAACGGAAAAAAGGTTACACTTAAAAATGCTCAAGAAGTAATTGGTAGTTTTATTAAAAACTCAAAGGAAGGAGATGAGCTGGTTGTGGTTGTTGGAAGAAGAAAATCAGAGACTTCAAAAGCAAAAAAAATAAAATTAAAAGCAAAGTTAATTCCTGTTCTACCTCCTGCAAGCAACAATTTGATTCCCTTAACAAATGCAACAGATGAACAGTTAAAGTTGCGTATTGATTGGATAGGTAAACACTAAATAGTCTAATGAGCAAAAAGGCACTTTATTGGATTTGTCAGATTGGAGGTTGGCTATTTTTAGTCTTAGCTCAGAGTTTATATTTGAAATTGAGCAATGCATTTAATATCGAAACAGCCACTAGTCAGTTTTTACTTTTATTTTTTGGAATTGTTTTGTCCCATCTGTATAGGAATTTTATTGTTGCTTTTGGATGGCTGAGAATAAAGATAATTATGCTTATCCCTCGTGTTATTCTTGCATGTATTTTTTTGGCAATTGTTGGTGATTATGCTCAATATGGAGTGGAAGTTTTGCTTGGTATAGCAGGAGACAAACACCAGAACACCATCACCATTGTTACCAATATTGTTAATTTAATTCCTTTCTTTTTCTCCTGGTCGTTGATTTACTTTTTATTTCACTTTATAGAAAATTATAAAAAAGCTGAAATCGAAAATTTAAAATGGGAAGCATCAATCAATGAAATTGAATTGAATAAATTAAAATCACAGTTGAACCCACATTTTATGTTTAATGCCATGAATAGTATTCGTGCGCTAGTAGACGAAAATCCTAGTAAATCAAAAGATGCGATAACTCAGCTTTCAAATATTTTGAGAAACACCTTACAGATGGGCAAAAACAAAGTTATTCCGTTTGATGAAGAGTTTAAAATCTTGAACGATTATTTAGCACTTGAAGCTATTCGTTATGAAGAACGTTTAAAAACTAGTTTGCGCATTCACCCTGAAAGTGATAATTTTAATGTTCCTCCATTGATGATTCAAACCTTGGTAGAGAACGGAATTAAGCACGGTATTTCAAAACTAATCAATGGGGGCGTTTTAGAAATCGAAACCGTTGTTAATGATGATATTTTGATTATTAAAATTATAAACAGTGGTCAGCTTAAGGAAAATGAGGTTTCTGAAAGTGGTTTCGGAGTTAAAAATACTAAGCAGCGTTTGCAGTTATTGTATGGAACCAGCGCATCGCTAAAGATTATGAATATAGACTCATCAAGAGTTTTAACAGAGTTAATAATCCCTAAAAACTTAATTAGCTATGAAAGCAATACTAATTGATGATGAGCGACTGGCTCGTCAGGAACTTAAAAGTTTATTAGCTTCTTATCCAGAAATTGAAGTAGTAGGCGAAGCAAGCAATGCAGAAACTGCAATTGAAAGCATTAAACTGCTAAAGCCGGATGTGATTTTTTTAGACATCCAAATGCCTGGAAAAAACGGTTTCCAATTGCTCGAAGAAATAAGTGGTGTTCCTGAAGTAGTTTTTGTAACAGCTTATGACGAATATGCTATTCGTGCTTTTGAGGTGAACGCACTGGATTATTTATTAAAGCCGGTGCAATCAAATCGTTTGGCAGAAACGATTAAAAAAATATTAAACAAAGAAAACAGTGAGAAGCCAGAATCAAAAGAACAATCACTTCCTTTAAATGATAATGATCAAGTGTTTGTAAAAGATGGCGAAAAATGTTGGTTTGTAAAGTTGAGTGATGTCCGTTTGTTTGAATCGGAAGGAAATTATGTAAGAATTTATTTTGATAAAAATCGACCATTGATTTTGCGTTCATTGAATAACTTAGATGAACGATTAAACAATAAAACCTTTTTTAGAGCGAGTAGAAAGCACATCATCAATTTAAAATGGGTGGAAAGTATTGAAAGCTGGTTCAACGGTGGGTTAATGGTGAAACTCAAAGGTGGAGAACAAGTTGAAATTTCACGTAGACAAGCGGCAAAATTGAAAGATATGATGAGTTTATAGTTTTGTTCTTTCGGATATTTTTTTACATTTGGTAGAATGAAAAATGCTTGGCAACTTTATTTTTCCAGACCAAACAAACGAACAGTATTTCTGTTGACCATCGGAATTCTGATTCTTACTCTAGTCTCTTTTGTGTATTTTCTCACGTATAATGAAAGTAGAGCAGGTTATACTTTTAATGATCCTGTTTTAAATTTATTTGAACCTGTTGCAATTTCAGAGTTCACCTTTTTTATTACCTACTTCTTTTCCATTTATGGAATAATTATTTCTTTTCGAGACCCCCCTTTGTTTATTCGCTTGCTGCAGGCTTATACAATTATGACATTGCTTCGTATGCTTTGTTTGTATTTATTGCCTTTAGAAGCTCCTGAGTCTATAATTCCATTAAAAGATACTTTTTTGCAATCTACTTTTTATTCAGGAAGGGAAAATTTGAAAGATTTGTTTTTCTCGGGACATACAGCAACTATTTTTTTATTCGCTTTTGGATTCAAAAAAAGAGGAATGAGACAATTCTTTTTTGCTGCAGGTTGTAGCGTAGGAATATTAGTTGTCGCTCAACATGTGCACTATAGTATTGATGTTATAGCGGCCCCATTTTTCGCTTATGTCGCAACCCGTCTGCAGAAAAAAATGAGACTGTTTAGTTAAATTTCAATCTCTTCCTTGTCCTCAAAATGAATTTCGTAAGGAGAAGCGATGAACCCTAATGCAATAATAAATCCAACTACCGCAATAGTAATCGGGTTCAATAATAGTGAAATGAAAGATTCCATTGTTTTTTATTGCAAAGTACCTCAATCTAAATGATGGAATTATAAAGGCAGTGTTATCAAATTTAAATTTGAGTGTTAACAAATTTCTGTAGTTCGGGGAAGAAATCTTTGAATTCATTTTCAAAAAGGGAATAGTGTTCTTTTAAATCAAAGGTGGCATGTTCCATATTAGATACAAAGCTTGCCCTTCTTGACATTCCGCTTAAAACTTTTTCTATTCCATCCAAATCTGCATAAGCGGAAAGTATATCATATTCAAGCATGTATTTTGTAAAAAGTTGTGATTTTATAGGGAAAGTATGTTTGTGTTGATCGATGAGTGCATAAACTTTTTTTGTATAAGTAGTCAAAGATTCGTTGGAATATGAATGCCAGTTAACGGCTAGATAATGGTCGTAATAAATGTCGACAATTACACTGGCGTATTTTTTATATTTAGCTCTTAACCTTTCTTTGCTAATTTTTACAGTCGCATGGCTATCGGTATAGGTATCTATTTTTCGATGTAAAATAATCCCTTTTTGAATTTCGGAAGGAAACTGGTTGAACACACGTCCTTTTACTGAATCAGCAATGAAGTTTCCGATAAGTAGACCCTCAGATTCGCCAGATAAAAATAAATGAGATAAAAAATTCACTTGCTATTCGTATTATTTATTAAATTTAGATAAATAAAATGATATGACTTGGTTTAATAGGTTTATAGTTCATATTATAATGGTGATTGTTCTCTTTTCAGCCAGTAATATTCAGTGGGGAGGTAATCACTGGAAAAATATTATAGAAGTTGATGGGAAAGGGTATTACGCATATCTACCAGCAATCTTTATTTATAAAGATTTGAATTTCTCCTTTTTTGATTCCATTGAGCAGGTGCATCCTAACCCTTCTATATATTATGATTATAGAGCTACGTGTAAGGGAAAAATCTGTAACAAGTATTTTGTTGGAACATCCTTAGCAATGGCCCCGTTTTTTATAGTTGCACATAGCATTGCTACTATTTTTGGGCATGAAAATGATGGATACTCTAAAATTTATTTAATTGCAATAAATCTAGCTGCAATTTTTTATCTGTGGTTGGGTCTGTTTTATTTGAAAAAACTTCTTTTAAAATATACAACTGAGGAATCACTTGTCAGCT
>CAYWAV010000039.1:0-1580 GCA_964456225.1 uncultured Chitinophaga sp.
TATCGAGTTCTACCATAAATCCTGTTTTTCCTTTAAAATCAATAAAAAATGAATGAGAAAAAGTATGATTACCTATGGTATGACCGGCTGAGTCAATTTTTCGTATTAGATTTTCGTTGCCTTGAATATTTTTTCCGATTACAAAAAAAGTAGCAGGGGAGTTATATTTATATAGTGTTGAAAGAATTTTAGGTGTAAATTCAAAATGCGGACCGTCATCAAAAGTGATAGCAATTTGTTTTTCTGTTGTGATTGAACTGCAATGAACTTTTGTATAAAAATTGGACTTGATATTTGCGGAACCATAAATGATAAAGGCAATATACGGTATCAAAGGTATAGCCGACCAAGACCAACTAATTTCTAATTTATAGCATAGAAAAGCAATTACAACGCATTCTACAATACAACTCAGACTTGCTAATTTGAAGGTCATTTTATTTATTAATAGCACTAATTAATTTAGTATTGTGAAAGTAAATACACAGAATGATCAATATCCAGAAATGTATTGTAGATAAGCACGTTTTTAATTTGTTTGCTTTTGTTCTCGCCAATTAAAATTGTTCTTGGAATTGTTTGTGTTTGTATGATTTTAGAAGCTACCCAAAGAGCAAAACTTCCGGCAGTTTGGTATTCTCCACACAAGTGTTTGAAATAGGTAGAAGTGCTATTTTTTAATAAATTATTTTGTAAATGATTATAGGTTTTATCAAAACGGACATCACCATTATTGCCATAAACAACTACATCAATATCATTTGCTGTTAAGCCATTTGAAGCCAATAGCTCCGTAATTTTCATTTCAATTTCTTGATTGTTTTCCGGTTTATAAATGGTTTTTATTCCTCTTAGTTTTGCATAAGAAGTTTCTGATTTATCTTTACTTAAAATGAAAAATGCAGCGCCTTCTCCGGCAATACTGCCATTCGTTTTACTGTTTACAAGTTCCATTGTTGGAACATTTTCTTCTGCTTTCCAATAACCGATACGGTCGCAAACACGGTAATATTTGTCCGTCATTTCATCGTGACCGCCAATCAAAATATTTTTTGCTTCACCTTCAGCCAAAGTCATCAATGCATCCAATACAGCACTTTCAAACGAAAATCCTTTATGAACATAAGTGAAATTATAATTCATGCATTTTAACTGCAATGCAATTTGTGCGCTAACAGTGTTGTGAGTAGATTGTATGAATGAAGTAGGAGTGAGGAATTGTTCATCGTTATGAATGATGGCCCACAAAAACTTTTCGGTATCTTCCAAGCAACCCAATGCAGTTCCTGTCATAATCGCGTCAGGCATTTCTACTCTCGCATCTTTAAAACAAATGGTAGAAGCTGCAATGCTCATTTTGATGATACGCGCCATTCTGCGTGCGAGCGTAGGATTTAAGAACTCTTTGTAAGAAGGTTCAATACAAGCAAGGTATTTTGAGTTATGCTCTACCACTTCCGACAAAAAATCAGAAGTCCCAAATGTTTTTTGAGGAGAGATGATTCCGATGCCGTTGATGTATGCTTCCATTGTTGGGTTAACTTTTTTTTTCAATTTTCAAATTTTTCAATTTTCAAATT
>CAYWAV010000039.1:1680-32034 GCA_964456225.1 uncultured Chitinophaga sp.
TCCATTGTTGGGTTAACTTTTTTTTTCAATTTTCAAATTTTTCAATTTTCAAATTTTTCAATTTTCAAATTTTCAAATTGTTTTATGCCGAGAGAATATCAATGCGGACGTATTACCTCCAAACCCAAAAGAGTTGGAGAGAACATGATCAATTTTTTTATTTTTTTCCAATGTGGTGGTTGGTTTAAAACTCAACTCTTCCATTTGTGTTTTGAAATTTAAGTTTGGGAAAATTTCATTGTTTTGAATTGCAAGAATGGAAAATACCGCTTCAATGGCAGCGCAAGCACCTAGTGTATGACCAGTATATGCTTTTGTTGAACTGATACAAGGAACATTTTTATTAAACAATCTGTCAATTGCTGTTCCTTCCGACATGTCATTTATTGCGGTTCCTGTTCCGTGCGCATTGATGTAGTCGATATCGCTTGGTTTTAATCCGCTTACCTTAAATGCTTTTTCCATTGCTAAATAGGCTCCCGCTCCGTCAGGTGATGAAGCAGTTTGGTGGTAAGCATCGTTTGAATTTCCATAGCCGGAAAGTTCTGCTAAAATTTCTTTTCCCGCTGCAGCTTTTTCTGATTCAATAACTATAAAACCAGCACCTTCGCCTAAGTTTAAACCTTGGCGGTTGGCATCAAATGGTTTGCATTGCTCTTTGTCTAGAATCATCAAAGTCATAAAACCATTGATGGTAAAGCGTGCCATTGAATCTGTTCCTCCAACAATTACACGATCTAATATTCCGTGTTTTATTAATCTGGCACCAAGCATAATGGAATTGGCAGAGGAGGAGCAAGCAGTGGAAATAGTAGATAAAAAATCTTTTACTCCTAAAACGTCAGCAATAAATTCGGTGCTATCGCCACATTCGTGCGCTTCAATGTGTTTAAGCCAATCACCACTTTTTTCTGGATCTAAATAATCCAACCATAAATTTTCAGTCATTCCCATCCCGCCAACGCTTGTTGCAGAAATAATTCCAGTTTTAAATTCTTTTATGTTTGTGATTCCAGATGATTTTACAGCTTCTTGAGCAGCAAGTAGTCCAAGTAAACCTGTGCGAGTACTTTGTTTGTCGGGTGTTAATCCCGCCATTGCAGTAAGCTGTTCGTTGGTGAATTTCACTTCTCCAACCGGAACATTGTCTTGATGACGTGAACGAACATTCTCTAGAGTTCCAATACCGGATTTTAAATTCTCCAAAGAAAGCAAGGACTCCGCTACATTGGTTCCAATGGCGGAAATCACTCCTAGTCCGGTTATGTATATTTTGTCGTTCATCTTTTTCTTTCACATTCTCACACTTCGACTCCGCTCAGCATGACAAAGACGAACGTCATACTGAGCGGAGTCGAAGTATGTTTAATAGATAAAATTAGGCTAATGATTACTTCTTATTATCCTGAATATATTGCGCCATTGTTCTTACCGATTGAAATATTTTTTTCCCATCAGCAGGATTTGCAACTTTAATCCCGTAATTTTTTTCCAACAATACTATCAGCTCTAACGCATCAATAGAATCTAAACCAAGACCATCACCAAAAAGAGACGCATCATTATCGATGTCTTCTTTTTTTAAATCCTCTAAATTTAATTGTTCGATAATTTCTTCTTTTAATTGGTCAATTAATGCATCCATAATTTTTGTTTTTTATTTTAGTAAAAGTGTTAGTTGTTTTTGTGTGTGTTCTATGTTTAATGTTTTCGGTTCTTTTTCTACAATATATAAAAATGCTTCATACTTATTTTCATAAAAATCAACCCATCCTGTAATGCAGCATTTTGCTTTATTGCTGTTCAAAAGCGAGTTAATATACGAACTCATGAAATTAGCATCAAATTTATCAAAAATAAAGAAGGTATTCTCTCCTTTTATACTATTTCTTATGGCTATTTCGCCTATCAAAATATTGGCTAAAGTGTATACAAATACAGCAGGACTAGGGAAATAGTTGTTTTTGTCGGAAATGGTGTTTTGGTGTTCCGTATCTATTTCCAAAGAAGAGGCGCTATTTGCTATAACTATGGCAACATCTTCGCTTGAATATTTTTGAGTAATCAATTGGCCAGACTGAGTGGAGTCGGATTGTTTTAAGAGTAATTCGGAAGCAACAAATGCCAATTTACATAAAGCATCCATTTTATAGAACTTAGGGTAGTTTAGCTTAAAATGCTTGTAGGCCGATTTCAAAAAATCTATGGAGGTAAGAGAAGTATCAGCATAAACAACAGAATTGTTTACTGAAATTGTTCCTTCTTTGATCGAACAAAAAGATGTGATATAGTTTTTTTGTTTCATTAGCTGCTCTTCACTTTTTGAAAAAATACTGCAGCATTACAACCGCCAAAGCCTGCAGCTGTTTTAAGACAATTATTTACTTCTTGTTTCTGAGTGTTTTTAATAATGTTGATTGGTTTAGGAACTCCTAATTCAGAAAAATTATAAGTACCTATCAAAGTGTTTTCGCGCATGGAATGTAAACCGATAATGGATTCAATCACTCCGGCAGCGCCAAGCGTATGACCGAAATAACTTTTTAAACTGTTCATTGGAACGTTTGCCAGTTGCGCATCTGTTATGGCCAAGGATTCCATGTCATCGTTGTAAAGTGTTGCTGTACCATGTCCTGAGATATAACTAACTTCGGTTGCTTTTATATCCGCTTCTTTTAATGTTTTTTCAATTGCTAAAAACAATCCTTCACCCGTGCGTGATGGTCCGGAAATATGGTTGGCATCATTCGAACTCGCGCCACCTGAAACAATAATCTGAAATGCTTGCACTTCGCTTCTCGACTCCGCTCGAAGTGACATGCTCAGTTTGACGGCTAGAGATTTAGAATTTGTAAGTACAATCGTCCCGCAACCTTCGCCTAAAGAAATTCCATCACGTTTTGCATCGTAAGGTTTTGCTACTTCATTGCTGATGGCTTTGAATGATTGAAATCCGGATACAACAAAGCGTGTTAAAATATCTACTCCGCTCACAATGATGGTATCGTATTGATTTGTTTCTAATAATCTTTTCGCTAAAATGATTGCCAATACTCCAGAAATACAAGCATTGGAAACGATGAGTGGTTTGTTTGGATTGTTAAAATTCTGAGCAATTACATTTGCTGTTTCCCATAGATACACTCTTTTTTTATCAAACTTAGCAGCTTGTGATGGCTCTAAAAGGTCGATGTTTCCTTTGGTTGTAGAAAGTATGATGATTGTTTTTTTGCTGGTGATATCGATGTTCGAATTTTGTTTCAAACAATCATTGATTGAAAGTAAAACCATTTTTTCCAAACGGGTGAACTCGCTTTTTGTATTTAATTTTTGAAATTCTGTATTTAACTTTTGAGTATCAACAAGTGCAGCGCAAACAGGCTCAGATGAAAGCTTAGATGTTTCTAAGCGCTTCACACCTGTATGCATTTTCTTTAGCTCTTCAAAATTTTCGGAACTTGTAAAACCAAGCGGGGAGATAATGTTATCGGCAGCTATGTAAGATTCTAATTTCAAATTATGCTTATCAGTTTTTGCTCGCAGATTTCGCAGATTTTCGCAGATTTTTTTATTTCTTCTGCATTATCTAGGTTGTCTTAAGCAATATTCAAATCAATTTTTTTTCTTTTTAAAAATTTTATCTGCGAAAATCTGCGAAATCTGCGAGCAACCTTTTTTATTTCATTTGATGCTGCTGTTTCCATTTCTCAAAAAACTCAGGAACAACAATAAACAATTCATGTTCTAAATTCATAAACACTTGTGTGGATTCACCTATTGCCACCAATTCTCCATCCGATTCACGGTAAATTTCATACTTGAAAATTATTTTTGCTGCAGGAGAAGCATTAAATGTGGTAACGATTTTTACATGATCACCGTACTTTACTGTTTTCTTAAAATCTACATTTATCTTAACTAAAGGCGTTGCAAAATTGTGTTTATAGATGTCTAAATACCCTATTTTATATTGTCTACCGAAAGCTTCTCTACCATCTTCAAAAAATTTCAGGTAGTGACCATGCCACACAATGCCAAGTGCATCCACTTCTGAAAAACGCACAGGTACAACTGTGGTATTTTTTAGTGTTTGAATATCTGATTTTTTCTTATGTGATAGGGCTTCCATCTGTTTTTTCTAACAAATGCGAAGGTAGGAAAAAAGAGTGAAATAATTGCTGATAAATCGGAAAAATTGAGGCTTACTTATGATGTTTTTGATTTAAGAAATAAGCAATAATCAAGTTAATAAAGCAAAAGCCTACTAATTTGAAAACATGTGGCAGAATACTTTGCACATCGCCACCGTTAAGAAAGAGCTTATGAAAAGCACTCAAACCCCAATAAAGTGGAGAGAATTCAGATAATACTCTTAGGTATTCCGGCATCACAAATACAGGAACCCAAATGCCGCCCAATGCGGCTAAAATAACTACGGATACTGCTCCAAATGTAGAGGCTTGCTGATGTGTTTTGAAAAATGTCCCTACTAAAATTCCGTATCCTGTAGCTGCTAATCCTGCTGAAACAGCAACTATGGCAATTGCCAAAATACTGTTGCCAATAATTAAAACTGGTAATCCTAATTGTGGTAAAATGTATAATCCTACCATCAACATTAATACACACTGAATTAAACAAATAAGTAAGTAAGCACTAATTTTCCCTATCAATACTGTGAGATATGAGCCAGGCATTGTTAGGATGCGTGTATAACTTCCTTCATCACGTTCTTTAATGATGCTTCCCGACATGGAAATAACAATGAAAAACATTCCGAAAATTGTCCAAGCCGGAACATTATGCTGAACAGAATTTAATTTTAATTGTTCTTCTTTTGTTTCTACTGTATTGATTTCTTTGAAATTTACAAAGTCTTTCATCTTCTCGTTTCCTCCATTATCCGACTGCTTGAGCTCTTTGTTAAACAATTCCAATAAAGTTTGTGTTTCAATTTTTGAAGTTGATTGTTTTAAAGAACTTAAAATAGAAGATTTGAAAGATTTTTTTGTGTCGGGAGAAAACAAAATTTCCAAACTCAATTCTGCCGCTAATTTTGATTCATCAATTTCGGAAGAGTCGGAAAGCCCTGCTTCGTTTAATTTTTTTGTTACAAAGTGACTCACTTTTGAATTTAGCAATTCACTGGCATTTTCAGGAATGATGATGCCGATATTATATTCTCCTGATTTTACTTTTTGTTTTACTTCCTCTTTGTTGAGTGGAAGTTTTGTAATTTCAAATATTTTAGAATCGTATAAGCCACTGTCGATTGTGCTTCCAAGGCTTCCTTTGTCGTTGTTTACCAACAATAATGGAATTTTCATTTCCTGATAATCGCGGAAAGGAGCATCCTGAATCAGCGCCATCAAGGCAATCATTGCCATGGGCATAATGAACATGATGATGAGTCCCCCTTTATCGCGAAGTAGGATTAACATTTCTTTTTGTATGGTTGAATATAGTCTTAACAAATTTTGCTCGCAGATTTTGCGGATTTCCGCAGATTCTTTTTTATTTATTTTTTTATTTGCCTTTTTGCCAACTGCCTCAGTCTCTCAAAGTCTTTCCTGTTAATTTCAAAAACAATTGTTCTAAATTTTCTGTATTGTGTTCTTTAATAACGTCTTTCGGTTTTCCGGATGCAATAATTTCTCCGTGATCAATTACTGCAATTGCGGAGCAAAGATTCTCAGCTTCTTCCATTAAATGCGATGTGTAGATGATGGTACAGCCTTGTTTGTTTAAAAGGTGTAAATGTTCTGTGATTAAATTTCTGGATTGAACATCCACACCAACGGTGGGTTCATCCAGAAATAAAATTTTAGGTGTGTGTAAGATTCCTGCCACTAAATTAATTCTGCGTTTCATTCCACCCGAAAAAGTTTCTATACGATGATTGGTATGAGATGATAACCCAACAATATCTAAATTCTCTTTTATTTTAGTTCGAAGATTTTTTCCGCTCAAGCCATACATGTTTCCAATGTACCGCAAGTTTTCATAGGCTGTAAGAGTAGGGTAGAGTGCAATTTCCTGAGGAACAACTCCAATCAGTTGTTTAATTTGCTGAACGTTGTTCTTCAATGATAAACCAAGTAAAGTAGCTTCACCGGAACTTGCTTGAATTAATCCGCAAAGAATAGAGATGGTTGTTGTTTTGCCAGCGCCATTCGGGC
Organism: uncultured Chitinophaga sp.; assembly: GCA_964456225.1. Classification (GTDB taxonomy): domain Bacteria; phylum Bacteroidota; class Bacteroidia; order 2-12-FULL-35-15; family 2-12-FULL-35-15; genus 2-12-FULL-35-15. The sequence continues at coordinate 7,860 of CAYWAV010000039.1, forward strand.
CAAGCAATCCAAATATACTTCCTTGTTCAATGGAGAATGAGATGCTTTTTACAGCAGGAATTGCAGCACCTTTGTAAACTTTATAGAGATTTTTTACTTCAATTGCTGCGTTGTTCATTTTGATGATATTGTCAGCCCGAGCGCCTGTCTGCCGATAGGCAGGAAGCCGAGAGCTAATCCTTTTTCAAAAATATTTTCATTTCACAATTAGCAACGGGTTCACCATTGATTGTGCTTTTAGCAGAGATGAGGGTAACTTCAAAAACAACTGCCTGAACAAATATTTCTGTTTTTAATTCGGCACCTACGGGAGGCAATTGATGAATCACTAAGTTTCTGATTCCTCCGATATAGCCTAACGGTGGCTTGATAGCTTCACCATTTTTTTGTTTTTGCTGAACCATGTATCCTAGGCGTAATCCTGCAGTCTGAGCAATATTCTCCATTAATCCTGGTTCACATAAAAAACCATCTTTGCAAAAAACGTTATCTTCTTTTATGAGTAATCCTGATATAGAATACGTATCATCATGAAACCACAATTTATCCACCATTTCCATTGGTGGTTTTTGGGGAAGTAATGCTGATACTTCAGCACCTTCAATAATTGGAGTTTCGATTACTTGTGTCATTTATACAACAGTAAATAAAGCATTAGCATAAGAAAATCGTGCGCTTTCAGGGACAGTAATCGCAATTTTTTGTCCTTTTAGTAATTTGCCCGAATTCATTAATTCTTCAATAGCAATAAAAATAGATGCTGCACCCATATTTCCAACCGATGACAAATTTACAAACCATTTTTCTTGAGGTAATTCAACACCATATTTTTTCATTTCATCATCCACTTTAGATCTGAAATATTCAGATGAGATGTGTGGCAAAAACCAATCGATGCTTTGTGGGTCAACATTGTGTTTTTTGAATAACTCAACATATTTTTTTGTTCCCAATTGAGCAATATTTTTATCCAATAACCTGGCATCTTGTTTCATCGCAAAAATAGATTTCTCAAGCCACTCTTTCGGTGTAAACTCGCTGTAGCCATGTAAGTTTCCTTCTGCATCTTTTTCTGACCCCACATACATACAAGCTTCTACTTCATTTGCAAATGAACAGATTTCAATCCATTCAATTTTTAAAGACAATGAATCCGGATTTGGTTTGTCGCTAAGCAATGTTGCAGCAGCACCATCCGAAAGCATCCAACGTAAAAATTCTTTTTCAAATCCGATGATAGGATTGTCTTCTAATTCTTTTAATTTTTGTGCTTCCTCCTCAAATGTTTGTGCCGACATCCAAGTGGATAATTTCTCAGAGCCCGTAGAAACAGCATTGTTGGTATTGCCTGTTTGCACCGACATGTAAGCATATTTCAAGGCATTCATTCCGGAGCAACAAGAGCCTGAAAATGAAATGGCTTCAATTGGTCTGGTTTTCAATAAACCGTGAACCATTACCCCATGAGCTGGCAATATCTGATCGGGCGAAGTAGTTCCGCACGTTAAAAGTTCTATTTGTTCAAGCGTAAAGCCATTTGTACACAATGCTTTTACTGCTTCTACTGTTAATTCAGCATTGTTATGTGTGCTATTTCCTTCTTTATCACGTGAATAATAGCGGGTTTTAATTTTGTTGTTACGCAAAATTATCGCTTTCGAACGTGATTTTCTCCCATCCACACAGCCCAAGTAGTCTTCCATCTCTTCATTACTAATCGGATTGCCGGGTAAAAATTTGGCAATGCGATTAATGTAAACTGATCTATCCATAAAAATATTAAAAGCGTTTTTTTAGTTTAAGTATGAACAGAAAGTGCTCTTAAATGTTCAAAAATTTAGTGCAAACACAAAAATACGGTAATTTATCAATTTACAGGAAACTCTGGGCTTTATTTTTCAATAAGAGAGCAAATTTTCTGCTGCTTAAAACCCTTACCGAAGTTCATTTTGTGAGTAATAATCTACCTGCTTTTTTATTTTTTCAGGAAACAGAATAGGGGCAAGTCTTGAAATAATAGTAATAATGGGAGAAAGAATTAAAATAGCTGTTGGCAATACAATCCCGAATATGCGCACTCTTGTTCTTCTTTCGGTACTTCCTGCTTTCCCCTTTTTGGAGATATAATTAGCATATAATGGGAATAAATCTCTTCCTCGGCCTTCCATTAGCAATAAGTTCGGTTTAACAATAACAGCCCCTGCAGCCACTAGTTCTTCCTGTTGAGTGTTGTAATCGTTGGTTTTGATATGTTTTAAGAGGATATTGCCGAACTGCGGAGCCAATTCACGCAAATCTTTGTCGGATACTCCGTACTTTGGGAAAACACCCATGAATTTCTCCTTTTTTCCTGCCAAAACAAATGCAAGCACCGTTACCAAACTTACCAAATTCGTAGCTTTATCAACAAAAGTGATATTTCCAACCAATTTTGCTTGCAATTTTTTTAGCTGTAGTTTCATTTTTTCTTGTCCGTTTAACCACATGTTTCTGCATGCTAAAATGGTAACGACTGATTTATCTTTCAATAATTTTTTGGCTTCTTCTGTTTGTAAAAACGAATTGATAGGGACGCAAATGGATAAAAACCATGGCTGATAAGCAATTACTACTAAATCATAATTAGCTTCTGTATTGATTGAAAATGGTTCTAATTCAGTTGGACTACCATGGACTGTTTCAGGAAAAATATCAAAAAACTCTATGTAGCTCCATGGATAGGGATATGCTTTTTTTGGTTTTATGTGGAGGTATTCAATAAAAACACCTGCTTGTTCGAGTGGTGTAAGTGTTGAATTTAAAGCACTTTTAAGCTGTCCTGTTTGCGTGTAATAGATTACCAGTATTCTTTTCATACAAATTATCTACCTTTCTCGAAGCTGGTTTCTTTGTCGAACAAAATCGTTAAATTCAATGTTGGAATTTTTACAGGAGTTACTTCTTTAAATGCGTCTCTCCATAAAATTTGCATTTCTACAAGTTGCATATCACCTGATTCGATTGGAATGTTTTTCCAAGCAACCTTAAAACTATCTGTTGTTCCTTTCTCGAAAATGATGGGTAAATCTTTTACGTAATTAGCAAACTCTTTGCCATCAGGCATCTTAGCACCTATTTTGCTTGTTTCAATTATTCCGATTTTATCTCCGTAATAAGTCACATTAAACTTTGCATCTGTTTTTGCTGTTTCTTTTTTAAAGCCATCCATTGTAACTGTAAATGCTCCTGCCTTAAATTCATTGCTGTTTGGAGGAAGTTTAAAGTCTGCAGCTACAATCCCTTTGGCTTCGGTATTTACTTTGTAGAAACCAGCCATTAAAAAGTCGAAATTTTCAGGAATCACATATTGAGGACCTTTGATATCCACAATTCTCCAGTCTTTATCACCCGGACGAATCACTAACCATTTTTCTATTGGTTTTACTTTACTGTCTTTTATTTTGAATTCACATTCCGAAGGTTTAAAAATAATATAGTCGGTAGATTTATTTAAAATACTGATTTTGAATTTCATTCCAGTAGGAGTCGCCACAGCATCTTCAATGGTAACTTTCATATCCATATTTTCTATGGTCTGGTTTTTATAAAATGTTTTTTTATATTTGATTACTTTCTCTTTTTTTTGAGAGAAGGCAGTACTAAAAACGAAAATCAATAAAGAAAACAAAAGAATACTTTTTTTCATCGTTTTTTTTGTTTGAAAAATAAAAACTAATTTGAATACCAAAATTAACATAATATTTTAATATTTTAAAGACAATCTTTTAGCTTTTAATAATATAGTCTTCGACTCTGCTCAGACTGACGTTCAGGAACACAAACGCAGTCGAAATTTTCAGGAACAAAAAAGCAGAACTAATTTCTCAGTTCTGCTTTTTTGTTTATAACAACTATTTATTTTTTTGCTTCTGTCAACGCTTCATCAAACTCGAAGGTTAATGTTTCATTTTTTAATTTTTCTGGAGTTGCTTCAGTAAATGTTTCATTCCATTTGATTAACATTTCTACTTTTTGCATGTCCATTGCTTTTGTTCCATCCATTTTTTCCCAGCTTCCTGAAATGGACTCTGTTTGACCTTTTGTCATTAAGATGGGGCCTTTTTTTGCTAACAAACCTTTTGGCTGAATAGATGCATATTCATTACCATTAGGCATTTTTACACCTATTTTGCTTGGGAAAACAATTGCTACTTTATCGCCATTGTAAGCACAATCAAATTTCACTTCAGTCTTTCCAGATTCCTTTGTAAGCTTTGTCATATTTAAACTAAAGTTTCCTGCTTTGAAATCATTTTTAGAAACAGGTAATTTGAAATCTTCGGCAGGTACAACTGTTCCGTTTGTAGAAACTTTATACAATCCGCCAATTTCGAAGTTATATGATCTAACAGCATTGTAACCTGGACCTTTTAAATTTACAATTAACCAATCGGACGAATTCGGCTCAATTGTTTTTGGTTTTTCAGTTGGTTTTGATTCTTTCCCGTTCACAATGAATTTGCATTCTTCGGGTTTAAACAAAATGTAATCTGCTGTTTTATTAGTGATTTTTAATTTGAATTTTGTTTCACCATCTGTTGAAACAGCATTGTCAACAGAAATGGTTATTTCACTTGTTTCAAGAATAATGTTCTTGTAATAAAGTTTGTCATATTTTTTTTCTTTTTGAGCAGAAGCACTTAACATGCTTGTTAATGCAATGGTTAGAAATACAATTTTTTTCATAATTTTTATTTTTTGGTTTGACTGGGTTATGCAATTCTTTTGCCAAAGATAGTGAAGACTCTTTTTATAAATATCGATATAAAGGGTAAAAATGGATTTTTGCAACTATTTATTTCAATTCTATTCTTTGTAATGACTATAAATATTGGGAAATTTAAAATTAGTTGTGAGTTCATAAAAAGTCATGACTAATCCAATTTTATCTTCGAAAGCTTAATAAAAGCTTGTTTTTCGATGTCAGAAATCTGGATTAATAAGTCGGCACTCTCTTCAAAATCTTTTTGTTCGTTCAATCTTCCTTTATAAATTCTGCCCATGTTCACAGCGCTGGCTCTCCATAAATCTCCTGCTTTTGTAAACTCTTCTGATAGTTCTAATAATTGATCTTGTTTAACATACTGGTGTGCTTGTTCTAAAAATGCAGCGAATAAAAAACGGAAGCCACCGCCACCAGTACCAATCTCTTCTTGCATCCTCACAATTTGCCCTAAATACAAGCCAGCTTTTCTTGGTCCTAATTTATCTCTCCAGATTCTTATTTTTTTAGCAGTATATTTTATTCCGGCAACACCACCAATGTTTCCGGGGATATGCAACATGTCGCGTGAACTACGTTTGATTCCTTTGATGATTCCTTTTTTAATCATTTCATCTGTCACGATGCCAACTTCTTCGGGGAAGTATACATGTCCTTTCGGAGCTAGAGGACCTTTTGCGAAACGGACTTTTAACATATCTTCTTCTGAAAGATGTGTAACCGTTTCCATTACCGGATCGCTGATTAAATAATTTCCGTTTTCTTTTCCGTACACAATTAAATTGTGAGCATTAAAATGAAAACGATATTCGGGTGGAAAATAAGGAAGATTGAAAACACCTACCTGGCAACCAACCGGAACGCCTTCTTTTACTTTTTGATCTAGAAATTTAACAGCAGCTTCTTCACTTCTGAATTTTTCACGATGTACTTTTACTCCTAGTGATTTGCAGGTTCGACTGAAAATCCATCCCGGCATACTTCTGTATGTAATTGCAGGGCCATTGCTGATAGTCAAAAAAGGAATGTGCAAATAAAATATTCCGGAACCCATTCCAAATGCCAAGGGTTCGGTCATAAATTGCAATCCGTGATAACGTAATAAACTTGTCGCGACACCATTTTCGCAGTGAGCAGCTTGTATATGTTTGAATTGTTTTTCCATAATTGACATCGGCAAATTTTTCTCGCAGATTTCGCGGATTTTCGCAGATTTTCTTTGTTTACTTTTTTATTGTTGTCTACTGTCTACTTCCAACGATCCTTTAAAGTTTTTCAGATCTTCCACACTTATCTCAAATGCTTTTGCATAAATAGCTAATTTTTTTTCGCTTAAGGATTTGAATACATTGGGTTTCATGTGACGCTTTATTGTAAATGCCCAAAAGCCTGTATATCCTGATAATACGGGGAAATCCATGAGACGCAATTCCATGAAATAATAAATCGGACTCTTCTCTCCGTTTTTTACAGCAATGCGAGCTTCTTCCGTACGTTCTTTAATGTCATCCCAGGCATTGTCCAATGCTTGTTTTTTTACATCCCAACCCGTACTTAAATCGGTGGTGTATTTTCCATCTTTGTCTTTTACATACATCAACTCCTTTGTCATGGAAGCCAATGCTGATTCGTCTTGTGGAAGTTCTTCTTTTTTCATGTTTACAGATAATAACTATCGCTTCTCGACTTCGCTCGAAGTGACTGCCGAAAAGTTATTTTTGTTTAATTGTCTACTTTTTCTTTTTGTCTACTATCAACAACCTTCATCAAATCACTTTCCATTTGTAAAATAAATGTACTGAAAGAAAAATTGGGAACACTTTTATTTTTTATTGTTATTTTCATGGCTTCATCTGCATTTAAATTGCTAAAAATGCGACACGCTAATTCAATATCTTCTGTTTTGCAATCCGATTCGATGCGTGATTTGGCAACCATGGCAGCTCCAATGCCTAATTGGATTGAGTGGGGCCCTGCAGCGATGAGTAATTTTTTTAAAATTGGTTCATCAAATCCGCCAACAAAAGCACAAGCAATTCCAATTCCTCTCCACAAATCGGAATGACGTTTAGCAGGAAACGATTCCATTATTTTAGCAATTTTGCTTTCTTCACCATTGCAGGTGTACCAAAGACTTCTTCCCAATCCTTCGTCATAAGCTTGGTGGTCTTTTGGTTGAATGTGTTCTAATCTGTTTAGTCCCTTTATTACTTGGCGGTGTTTGAAAATTCCATCATAATAACCGCATCCATCCCAAATACGAAATTGCATATTGCGATTGAGTGCATCCAAAAAAGGTAAATCCATCTTCCTTTCTTTCCCAACGGCCCAACCCAGTCCAATATACAGATGACAAGCAAATGTTTTTGACGCATCTAAAAATTCCGTCCAGTTTGTAATCGCATCTCCTTCGGAAAAGTCTTTTAGAGCAATTGCCATTGCTGCTCCTTCAAACGCAACTGGTAAAAATTCTGTTTCTGTTTTTTTTAAAATCAAAACAAGGTCAGGCACGCTTGTGCTTTGCGAAGCTAGCTCTTGCGAGTGTTGGAAAATAGTTTTAATACGTTCCATATTCGATGCAATACCTGAATTCATGGATTTATTTCTTTTCGTAAAACCACATTACATTTACATCTTTCTTTATCGAATCATCAACTCCTATAGCCATCCCGCTAGTTGTATCTGGAGTTTCAGTCAAGCTGATGGTATAAGGATTCACTTTCATGTCAAGTGATGTTCCTTTCACTTGGTGACTGACATGGCGAAACATTTCTGCTGCAATTTTTTCAATTTTGCCCATGTTTATTTTCATTTGCTCCAATAAAGCAGATGCGCTTCCATGCTGAAACTCTATTCCTGTTTGAAACTCACGCATGTACATCAAATCAAATGGATCGATGTAGCGGTTTGTGAATGTGGCATGTTCATGTGGCAACCATTGTGTAAATAAATCCTGCATGATTTTATTCAATGCCTGAAACTTTGTTCCTATTCCATTTTCAGAAACAAACAAATCACGCAAAACTTTTAAATCGGTGTAACCCTTGTTAGTAAATAAAACGCAGGGAACTGACCAGTATATTGCCCAATCCCAGAATATTTTAAACACCATAATTTGGGTATTCCCCATCAATTTGTATTTATCTTGATAGAGTGGAAGCCAACTCTCAAACCAACGCAAGTGCATCGTTTCATACACTTCCGTTCTAAGAGAAATATCTTCACCTGCTTTATCACGTAAAATCAAATCCGACAACCAAGTATTGTTCATAGAAATAAAATCACTTCCGGGAGAATAAAAAGGATCAAGAAACGCACCTGCTTCACCTGTACAAGCCCAACGCTCTTTCGAATACATTCTGCCACTGTTGTGTGCAAAATGTTTTAGAATTCTGAAATCCATTAATTCTTCTTTGGGCGGACAAACATGTTTAGCAGCCAAAGGTTCATTCTTTTTTATCCATTCAACAGCTTTTTCATACGTGTTGATGGTATTGAAAGGATGAATGTCTTCATCGGCAACAATTCCGATACTGGTATTTTTAGAACCCAATGGAATTACCCATAACCAGTAACCTTTGTCCATAAAATGAACAGTACTCAAATATCTTAATTTAGGAGCAAGGAAGTTTTTCCATTCACCTTTATCGCTCCAATCGTCAATGTCTACAACACCTTTCACACGGTACCAAACGGCATTCACATTGTGAGGTGCTTCTTTCTCAAATTTTAATTTACGTTTTAATAAACTAAAACGACTTGTTGCATCAACTACCCAACGCGCTTTTAAGCGTTTTTCTTCTTCGTTGTGATTGAAAATAACGGTGTGACCAGCTTCATTGAATTCCACATCTTTTACACGGGCACTCAACATAAATTCTGTTCCTAGTTCTTTGGTATGTTTTTCTAAATAATTTTCAAATGTACCTCTGTCCAGCTGATGGCTTGGTGTTGGGAGTTTTAGTCGTGGTCCCAATTCCACACGATTAGAGATTTCCTCTTTGTTGTCTGTTTTAAAAAAGAAGCGGAGTCCGTGTTTAGGTAATTCAAATTCTTCCAAATACTCTTTTAATCCAAGTACTTCACGGAAGTAATGCGTAGCCAACTCAACAGTAGATTCACCTACTTTGTGAGCCGCAATCGGAGCAATACTGTCGCGGTATTCCATAATTAAAATGGAAACATCGGGATTCGCTCTTTTTATCTGAATAGAAAGTGTTAGTCCGGCAAGGCCACCACCTGCAATAATCACATCGTATTGTTTTTGCATAAGATTTAACTGAGATGTAAAAATACTAAAAAATGACCTTGTAGCGTACTTGAAAGGGAATTAGTATTCGACAATATGCATTTCCTTTGTATATTTGTTTTATTATAAATCGACTGCTATGAAAATTAAAACTTTTCTGCCATTTTTGTTATTGACAATGCTTCTTTCGAGTTGCAAAAAGGAGGAAAAAGGAACTCCTGGTCCTAATGAAATATGGTTGGAATACAAGGCATTTAACCCAAATCAATTAACGGTAGCTGTAGGCACAACTATTACTTTTACAAATAAAGATAATTCAAATCATTCTGCAACCTCAACAGGAAATTTTGATAGCGGGAAAATTAAAAGTGGAGCTTCATATACTTACACATTTACTACTGCAGGTACTTATTATTTTTTCTGCAATTATCACTCCTCCAGTTCTTCGGAGCAAGGTGCAATAAAAGTTCAGTAGTTATTTATTCATAACTAAAGTATTGTTATTTTATGTTTTGTTGGAAGATTGTCGGGGTTGTAACCATGCATTCCGTAAGCAATGTTTATCATTTTACGAAGGTATAATAGACTTTCGTAAGGTGTAAGATTAGCCATTTGTAAACGATTGTATTCTTCTTGCTCTTCAAAAGATTTAAAAATCATGAGGTTGCTCTTTGCTTCATTATTAGTTAATGAAGGCTCATCTAACTTTTTTCTTTTCTGAAGAGGTTTTATATGTTTTCTTTTTAGCCATAAATAGCCTTGAAATTTAGTATATAAAAATACGAAATAATTGAAAGTGTGAAATGAAAGAAGGAGGAATAGTTTTACTCCTGCTCTTTCCAGAAATTATAATAGTTGAACCATTGCTCAGGATAACGGTGAACCATTTTCTCGAATTCATCTAAGTAATTTCTTAGCAATCCTTGTGCGGCTTCATCTGTTTGAGCTTCGGTTCTTGTTCGCTTTAAAGTAATTGGTTCTGTGGCGAAGAAGTGATAGTGTGTAGAAGTTTCTTTTACAGCAAAAACAAATGTTACAGGCACAGCAAATTTTGCTGCCATAATAAAAGGACCAGCAGGAAAGTTTGCTTTTTTACCTAAGAATAGTGCTTCGTAGGTTTTTGTTCCTTCGCGAAAGCGGTCGCCATGCATTACTACTAATTCGTTTTTGGAAAAGGCATTGTGAAGTTCAATGATATGTCCCATTTCACCATCTTTAATTCCAATGATGTTGACATTCTTTTTTTTCTCCACTTCATTCATGTATTTTTTCAAACTCTCGTGTTCGTTTTCATACATCAAAATATTAAATGTTGTGTTGAGTCGATTCAGTAATTGCCCCGCTATTTCCCAGTTTCCAACATGTGCGCTTATTAGGATTCCGCCTTTGCCTGTATCAGCAATCTTATCAAGGATTTCTCCACCCTCATGATCAACCGTGAATTTTGTTTTAACACCTGCCAGCAAAGCTACTTTGTCTAGGAGTGTTTGGCCGAAAATATAATAATTCTTGTAAATTTTTAATCGGGTCGTGAAGCGTTTGTATTTCAAAACGTCATGATAGAAGTAAAAAATGCTTTTGTTGGATTTACGGGCGAAGAGGAAATAATAAAGGGCTACAAACCGAAGTACTATATACGCTAGTTTTAGCCCAAGATGATTTAAAATGAAAACGAATATTTTATGACCGAATACAGTTCCTTTAGATTTGCCTTCCCATTTTGCCATTTTTTATTGAAAATTTGAAAATTTGGTAATTCGAAAATGGGTTTGTTTTCAGAAGTTGGTAGGAGTATCGATGATGATTTTTAATCCCCCTAACCCCCTTTTTTAAGGGGAATTGCCTTGATTATCGATTAACTTACTAGCAACAAAAGGTTTAATACTTTCACACACAGCAAACTAATAAACCAATTAACTAGTGAACCAATGAATGGAGAGGCTTTGCTCTCCATCGCGAGTGCAACCTTGCGACTAAACAGTAGCCTTCTCAGCCACTTTACGTACTACGTAGTCGTAAAAATTTTGGAATGTATGAATGTTAATGAAATCTTCTGCAACCACTTTGAAACCAAAATTACTTTCGATAATAACAACTAAATCCACATAGTCCAAGCTATCTAAACCTAACGTTTCGCGAAGGTTTGCATCAGGATTTATTTTTTCTGCATCCACTTCAAATTCGTCTACTAAAAAGGCGTTAATTCTTTCTATAATTTCTGCTTGTGTCATCGAGTAGTTAGGTTTTATTTTACTTTTTTAATAATTAATGATGAATTTGTACCACCAAATCCAAATGAGTTGGACAAAAATACATCAATATTTTTTTCTGTTGTCGTTTTAACGATATTTAATTTTGCAGATGCCTCATCAGGGTTTTCAAAGTTGATGTTGGGAGCCACAAAGTTGTTTTGCATCATTAGCATGGAATAAACAATTTCACTAGCTCCAGCCATCCAACATTCGTGTCCTGTCATTGATTTTGTAGAGCTTACCAATGGTTTGCTTTCGCCAAATACAGTATCAATTGCTGTTGCTTCAGCCAAATCTCCTCCAGGAGTAGAAGTAGCGTGAGCATTAATATAGTCAATGTCTTTATCAGTTAATCCTGCATCGTTCAAAGCCATTTTTAACGAGCGAACTTGTCCGTCAACGTTAGAGTTTGAGATGTGTTCTCCGTTTGAAGAGAAGCCATATCCAACTACTTCAGCTAAAATCGGAGCACCGCGCTCCATTGCACTTTCGTAGCTTTCTAAAATCAATGTGGCTGCTCCTCCGCTAGGAATAAGGCCATCACGGTCTTTGTCAAACGGACGAGAAGCTTTTGTAGGATCGTTTTCACGGATTGAGAATGCGCTTAATCCATCAAAACTGCCAAAAGCAAACGGATTTACCTCTTGTGCACCACCACATATAATATGTTTTTGTAATCCCCATTTAATCATCAAGTAACCCAATCCGATAGAGTGGGAGCCACTTGCGCAGGCTGCACTAATCGTAAAATTGATTCCTTTTAATTTGAATATGGTGGAAAGGTTCATGGTAACAGTACAATTCATCGATTGAAAAATTGAACCCGAACCCAATAGTGTTGTATCTTTTTTAATACGAATTGTATCAATTGCTTCGCTTACTGCCTTTGCCGAACTATCATTTCCGTAAAGGATTCCAACTTCATTTTTTTCTACCCAACTCATGTCCATCTTCGCATTTTTCATGGCTTCCAATGTAGCCATGTATGCATATTCGGCTTCTTCGGAAAGACCGATACGTGCTCTTCTGTCTAAAATTCCTTTTAACTCGGGTTTTTTAACAATTCCAGTCAAGCCAGAACGGTATCCCCATTCTTTACGCTCCATATCCATTCCAATGCCTGATTTTCCGGCACGCAAGGACTCTTTTACTTCGTCAAGGCTCGTCCCTAAACAACTCCAAATACCTAATCCTGTTATTACTACTCTGTTATGCATAATTTTTTAAAAGGATTCAAAAATAGTCATTTTTTTTAATGTATCAACATAGAAAACGAAAATGCTAAAATGTTTAACTACAACATCTTAGCATTTTTTAATGTAAACTTACTGTAAGTTTCTAGCTGTATAATCCTCCGTTTATCGACAATACTTGTCCTGTGATGTAAGCTGCTCTTTCAGAAGCCAAAAAGTGAACTGCATCTGCAACTTCTTCGGCTGTTCCAAAACGATTTAATGGAATTAATTGTTTGAAATCTTTTTCGTTGATGCCTTCGGTCATATCCGTTTTAATAAAGCCAGGAGCCACACAATTTGCTGTAACGCCTCTTCTGCCAACTTCTTGAGACAATGCTTTTGTTGCGCCAATAACTGCTGCTTTTGCTGCCGAATAGTTTGTTTGTCCGGGTAATCCTTTTAATCCTGATAAAGAAACAACACTCACTACACGACCATATTTTTTAACCAACATGCCTTTAATGATTAAACGTGTAACGTTATACCAACCTCCTAAACTAATGTCCATTACACTATTCCATTCAGCATTACTCATCCACATTAGAAGTTGATCTTTGCGGATTCCTGCATTGTTGACTAATATTTCAATTGTTTTATCAGGATTTTTTTCAATCCATCCGCCTAAAACAGCATCTACATCTGCTTGGTTAGCCACATCAAATTTCATTATTTCTCCATCACCTCCTTTTTCACGAACCATTTTTAATGTGTTTTCTGCTTCGTCTTGTTTTGAAGTGTAATTGATAAGCACATAATGTCCGTCTTCTGCAAGTCGTGTACATATTGCGCGACCAATTCCTCTTGAACCTCCTGTTACTAATGCGTATCTCATTTTTCTAATTGTTGATTTGTTGAATTCCTTCCCCTGCCCCCTCCAGAGGGGGACATGCTTCGAAATTTTAATTTGCTACTAAACTTGTATTATTCGACTGCAAATATTCTTTTACTAGTTTAATTTTCTTGTAAAGAATCGTATCGTCTTCGAAACGAGGAACGATATTGCGAATTTGCTTGTATGTGTTTTGACTTTCAGATGATAATTTATCACTAAATTTTAGTGCATCCACAGCCTGAACAGCACTCAATAATTCAATTGCCAATACTTGATATGCGTTCTCAACTACTTTAGCAGTAATGGTTGCAGCATTTGTTCCCATACTCACAATATCTTGATTGTCGTTATTATTTGGGATGCTGTGAATATACATTGGATTGGAAAGCATTTGATTTTCGGCAGTTGTAGAGGTTGCTGTAAATTGTGCTGCTTGCATTCCTAAGTTCAAACCTAATTTTCCTAGGTTTACAAACGGAGGAAGTTTTCCATTTAATTTATCGTTCATCAAAAAATTTAACTGACGTTCTGCAAGCATTGTCAACTTTGTGATTGCGATTTTTAATTTATCCATTTCCAAAGCAACATAATCGCCATGAAAATTTCCTCCGTGGAAAATATTGTTGTTTGCTTTATCAATAATAGGATTGTCGTTTACCGAATTTACTTCGTTCTCTAAAACAGTTTGAGTGTATGTAATTGTATCCAACACCGGACCTAGTATTTGCGGAACGCAGCGAATAGAGTAGTATTCCTGTACTTTATCTTTGAACACATCTACTTCTGCATGTTTGTTATTGTCGAACAAATGCTCTTCACGTTTGCGAATTAATTTACTGCTACTCATCGCATTGTCCATCGCATTTGCAATAGCACGCTGACCAATATGTGGTTTTACGCTGTGTAACTCTTTTGAAAAATGATCGCTGTAGGATTCAACCATTTCAATAATCAACATAGAAGAAGAAATTCCCCAGTTGATTAATTGTTTTGAATGCAATAGGTTTACCATTGCAATGCCTGTCATTACAGATGTTCCATTAATTAATGCCAATCCTTCACGCAAATGAACGGTGATTGGTTTTACTCCTATTTCTTTGTATACGTCAGCTGTAGGGCGCAACTCACCTTTGTAAGTCACTTCGCCTTCGCCAATTAAATTTAATGCTAAATGTGCCAATTGCACCAAATCACCACTTGCGCCAACGCCACCATGTTCAAATATTTGCGGATGAACATTATTGTTGATAAGGTCTTTCAATAAAATCACCACTTCCGAATTGATTCCAGAATAACCTTGCATTAAGGAGCTCAATCTACAAATCATTGCTGATTTTACATTGATGTCGGTTAGCTTATTTCCAGCACCTGTACAGTGACTTCTTATTAAATTGTATTGTAAATTGAGTTGATTTTGTTCACTTATTTTGTATTGTGCCATGGGCCCAAAACCGGTATTGATACCATAAATAAGTTTGTTTTTGGAAAATGACTTTAAGAATTCATGACTATCATTCACCTTTGCAAGTGCTGTAGGGGCTAAGTCTATTTGTTCTCCTGTGTATAGTATTTTGTAAAAATCGTTAGCCGTTAAAGGCTGTTTTCCAATGTGAATCATATTCGATAATGTGCAAATTATTAGTCCTAGTAAAAGGAGAGCAAAAATAGTCCTTTCTTAGTTATATGCAAGGTTTTTGCTCGCAGATTTAGCGGAAAGGTTTAATTTAAAAGAAAACCCATACTTTTGAACTTCAATCGCCATGAAAGAAATAACAAAATCTTGTGCAATTATCGGAGCTGGAATTTCTGGCATTGCTGCTGCTATTCGCATGCGTAACAAAGGATATGCTGTAACGGTTTTTGAAGCCAATGCTTTTCCTGGCGGAAAACTTTCTTCTGAAAGTAATAAAGGTTATCGTTTTGACATGGGCCCATCTGTATTTACCATGCCCGAATATGTTGATGAACTTTTTGTGTTGTCAGGAAAAAATCCCCGCAACTATTTTAATTATTTTGCGCTTGATCCTGTATACCGCTATTTCTTTGAAGATGGAACTGTTCTAGATGCGTTTCATGGAAAAGAAAAATATGCTGAAGCGATGTCAGAAAAATTGATAGATAAAAAGGAAGACATTATTCGATATCTGAATAAAACAGAGCAGATGTACGACTTAACAGCGGAAGTTTTTTTACACAATTCACTTCACAAGTTCAAAAATTTCATAACAAAAAGAGTTGTGAAAGGATTGTTGAACTTCGGAAAAATTGGTGCATTCGACACTATGAATGGTGCAAATCAAAAAGCGTTTAAAGATAAAAAGTTAGTGCAAATCTTAAATCGATATTCTACTTACAATGGCTCTAGTCCATATTTGGCACCTGCTACACTAAATGTGATTTCGCATGTAGAAATTGAAAAGGGTGCATATTATCCAGTAGGTGGAATGTACAGTATTACAGAATCTTTAGTGAAATTGGCAAAAGAAATAGGAGTTACGTTTCATTTTTCTACTCCAGTTCGTGAAATTTTAACAGAAGAAAAAAAAATAAAAGGTATTAGCACTGATAATGGCAATTTAAATTTTGATGTAGTCATCAGCAATATGGATGTATACAATAGTTATCTGAAACTATTGCCAAATGCAAAGAAGCCAACAAAAACATTGAATCAACCTAAATCCAGCTCCGGAATTATCTTTTATTGGGGAATCAAAAAATCTTTCTCTGAATTGAGCTTACATAACATTTTTTTTAGCGAAAACTATGAGGAGGAATTTGACACTATTTTTTCCAAGAAAACAATTTATAATGACCCAACCATTTATGTGAACATTACTTCTAAACATACTGTTGCAGATGCTCCTGAAGGTTGCGAGAATTGGTTCACGTTTATAAATGTGGCTAATAACAGCGGACAAGATTGGGATCAACTCGTAAGTGAAGCGAGAGAGAACATGATAAAAAAACTAAATCGAATTTTAAAAACAGATATTCGCCCTTTGATAGAATGCGAAATGATTTTAGATCCAAGAGTGGTGGAAGCTAGAACTTCCAGTGCTTTCGGAGCAATTTATGGAAATGCTTCCAATAATAAGTTCGCAGCATTTATGCGTCACCCAAATTTTTCTAAGGAAATAAAAAATTTGTATTTCTGCGGAGGAAGTGTGCACCCCGGACCAAGTATTCCCTTGTGTTTGTTGAGTGCGAAAATTACAACGGGGCTAGTTGATTAGAAGAGTCTCATAACAATAGATAACTCTACTTTGGAGGCGGTGGTGGAACTTTTTGAGATTTCATTCTTGCATTATAATTTTTAAGCAACGTCTTTTCGTCAATTATTTTTATGTTAGTGATCCACAAAAAATCGCTTTGTTTGTTAAATGAAATGTCTAACTCATAATTCTCGATTCCCGTTTTGATATTGTAATACCTGCAAACAAAGGTAATTGTTGAATCATTTGATATTGTAGCAACAATGTCGAGTTTACATGTCGAGATGTATTTTGGAAGAGTAGTTATTGAGTTGCTTATGTTTTTTTAGACATGCTGATTTTGTCTTATCATTTAAATATGGAGCAAGAAGTTTCGATGCTTCGTAAGGTTTATTAGCTTCAAGAGCTTTAATTAGTTCAAGTGCTGTTATTTCTTTCTCATTCAATTTGTTGGGTCTAGCACTTTGCCCATAACTAAATATGTTAAAACTTAAAACAAAAAAAAGGACAAGAGTCTTTTTTATTTTATAAACACAGATTCGTAAATTCGTATAATTCGCTATCCGTAACCCTACTTCACTTCGTACTCAAATATAGAGTGACCTTGTTCATCGCTATAATGATCCACTTTTAATTTTCCTGCTTCAGCAACTAAAACTTTATAGTAGAATTTTGTTTTTGTTTCAGCATCTGTGAAGTAAATATTCTGTCCAGACTTAGACCATGTTCCAGATTTTTTCTTTCCAAATATTATCAGCTCAAATTTTCCATCTTGTGTTAAATTCAACATATCGGTTTTGTTCACTTCTGCAGGTGGTTTTGTAACTACTCCCCATTCTTCAACAGAAACAACTTGCCAGTTTTTATCACACATCAAAATATCTTTATCAGTTAATTTTGGTGCAGTAGCTTGTTTAGGTTTTGCTGCTCCTGTGCTTGCCGCTGCTTGTGCAAAAGCATTAGTAGTAAAAAGTGTAAGTACTAAACTTAATAATCCGATAATTTTTTTACTCATTTTTTTATATTTTTTGTTTAAGGAATTCATGAATACTTCTCGTATTTCATGGTGATTATTTTTTTGTTACAATAAAGATATTAAATAAAATTAAATGTGCAATGTGAGTTTTATGCCAGCACCACCAGTTGATAGATTTATTTTGTCCATCATTTTTGATACTTTTTTTCCGTTGCGCTTATGTACAATAAACATACCAGTATCAAACAGAAATAAAAATGCTCCGTTATAGATTAATGAATTTCCCCAACCTTTGTATTTGTCGTGGTTACTGAAATCTGTTTTCGCTCTTTCGGTAAGATATAAACCTGCTGTAGAATACACTAAATCCAATGCTGCAGCTCCAATGTAAGTTGCTTCCGTATTGCTTTGCCAACTATTTGTTTTTGCTAGATTCATATCATTTTTATCTTTCGGCAATAAACTCGCAACTGCAATAACTGTGTTGACTCCGTTCCACATGATATTCATTTCATGAAAGGATTTGTCTACACCTTTTGTATTGTAATACATGTATCCACTTACACCCATGTTTGCGATGGCAAAACCTCCAAGAACTTGCAAGCCCCTTGTTGTTTTTTTGTTGCGTGATTTGTTGAAGTCGAATAGTTCAGCTGCTGTGGGCGCTTGAGAAAATAATCCGTTGCAAAGAAAGACTATAAAAAGGATGGATAGAAGTTGCTTCATTTTTTTCTTTGTTTTAAATATTCATAAATGGTTATTACCAAAAGAATGTTTAGCATTCCGTAAAACAAATCTTCAATGGGTATAGTGTATATACGAATATTCAGGTTGTGTAGATTGTCATAAATAACAATTGGTAAACCTGTGATAAAGCCGTTGACTACTAAGAATGGAACGATACAAATTAGCCATGTCAAATAAAATCGGTTTAAATAAATTGATTTTAAAACATATTGATGAGTTAACAAAAAGCATCCAAGCAGAGAAAAATCAATAAGTGTATAAATTCTATGGTGATTGATAACTGCTATTGTTATTAACGAAAAAGCCAAAATGGTATTTATGTATTTTACAGAGGAAGCAAATACATCTTTTTTAACGAAATAATTTAATACTTCGTGAATAAAAACGCAGGAAAAAGGCGTGATTAAAAAGAAGAGCCATTCTTCTATCGGTAAGCCGCCTATAAACCACCCGACAACATATTCTGGATTAAATTTCCATACTCCAATTTTCGTGAACCAAATATCCCAGATAATAAATAGAACAGCACTTATGATAATTGCAGGAAACAAGCTGTTCCATTTTTTATAGAATTGAATTTTTCTTTCAAAACTTTTGAAAAGCGGATAGGAGAGCGTGAAAGTTAATATCAGTAAATAGGCAAATTTCATTTAGATAAGAGATAAAATCACAAAAAACACTAATTGTATAATGAATAATCCCCGCGCCAATTTATTATTTTTATTAAAAGTCATTGAATGAAACAAAAGCAACAATAAGAAAGAAACAACAAACCAAGCTATAAAATTTTGTACTGTTGGAGTGTAATTTGCCCATTTCCAGAAATCATATTTTATTGCAACTACTTCAATGAAAAAATCCAATGTTGTTAATAAAGTTGCTCCCAACAGGCTTTTTATTAAACCGGAAAAGTTGAGTCTATTACAAATAACTCCAACAATATAAATCAACATTAACCAATTAATCCCAATGATAACAGGAACATCCAAGATTTTAAATCCTAATGTTTTTCCATAAAAATAGTGCCCGAATATCATTCCAGTTTTTACTCCAACTACCTCAATAAAATAGCCTGTTAAAAATGTTACAGCAGAAAAAATGAAAAATGATTTTTGAAACTCACCATGATTCCAAAATAATAAACCTATACTTAATAATAAATTGAAGGGAGTACACATCAAAAATAAATCCTTATACTCGGTTTGAATTCCAATAATTCCTGATACGTGAACTATCACTAAAATGAGTGTAGATAAAAAAAGGCGTTTATCTTTTTGTTCGTTCGACATTTACTTTAGTTGTTTTTTTTCGGTTTCTGATAACGAAGTAGATTGCTGAGCAAAGGCTGAAATCATTCTTTTTATTGCCAAATTACTTAGATATGAATAGTTAGCAAGAATATATACTTTGTCGGCCCTTATGTTCTTGTTGTAATTCAATGCTTTTGGACAGTTGCTTTGTATGGTAAAGCGTAAAAAGCGTGTTTCGATATTGGAACTATCAGCAGCAATGGATTGTTCTAAAAGTTTTTTCCCGCTGTTAAATAAATTTAGTTTTTCTTTTTTGTCTTTCGAGAAATTTGCCATAGATGCAGTAATGGCTCCGCGATAAGCAATAATGATATTGTCAGAATCGGTAGAAGTGGAAATTTTTTTATACAGTTTTGCACAAGTCACACTGTCGGCATTAACCTGTTGATAGGATCTTCTGAGTGCGTCTGCTGTAATAGTTTGTGAGAACGCATTTGCATTCAGAATAAGAAATAAAAAAAATAGCAGCCTTTTCATTACTTAATAATGTTGAATTGATGCTTAAAGTAGGAACCCATAAAAAGCATGTATTTTTTACCATCCGAAATTCGAATTCGGGTATTCATGACTTTCTCTGGAGCAGTATTTTGTATTTTTTTGAACAATGATATGTAATAGATATAAGCTAAATAAACTCCCAGTCTCGCTTTGCGTGGCAATTCTTTGATTCCTCTCAACCCTGCATCAAAATCTTTTTGAATATCTACTTCAATTTCTTTTTTAGTAGCAGCATTAAAATTCTTGGGGTCAAATCCTGGAAAGTAAGCTCTTCCTAACGTATGCACATCCGCTTTTAAGTCGCGTAGGAAATTGATTTTTTGAAAAGCAGAACCCAATTTCATTGCATCGTGTTTCAAGCGTTGATATTCTGCTTCATCGCCTTCCACAAATATTTTCAGACACATTAATCCAACTACTTCTGCTGAACCTAAAATGTATTCTTCGTATCCAGCTTGACTGTATTTGTTTTTATCCAAATCCATTTCCATACTTCGTAAAAAAGTATCAATCAATTCTATGTCAATGTTGTATTTGTTTACAGTGTCTTGAAAGCTATGTAAAATAGGATTTAAGCTGATTTTATCATTTATTGCATCGTGTGTGTCTTTTACAAAACGATCCAGCAATTCTTTTTTATTGTTGGAATGAAAAGTGTCAACAATTTCATCTGCAAAGCGAACAAAACCATAAATAGCATGGATCGGCATCACAAAATCGCGGTGTAAAAGACTTACTCCCAATGAAAACGAAGTACTGTAGTTGGTGGTCACCAACTTGCTGCACTTGTAACATACTTCGTTGTATAAATCTTTCATTGCTCTATTACTTTAATTCCCATATCACTCAATTACCTAATCACCTAGTTAGTTAATCACCTAGTTACTTAATGATTTAATTATCGCCTTCGCCACTACTTGTCCAGATATAATACTTGGCGGAACTCCCGGCCCCGGAACAGTCAACTGTCCTGCATAATACAAATTTGATACCTTTTTATTTTTCAGCGATGGTTTTAATATTGCTGTTTGCATCAATATGTTTGCTAATCCGTATGCATTCCCGCCAAAAGAGTTGTAATCTTTCTTGAAATCGTTAATCGCATAACTCTTTTTCACAATTACATGTTGTTTGATGGTTTGTCCGGTTAAATGCTCCAAACGGTCCATCATGATATTAAAATACTTCTCTCTGATTTCTTCAGTATCTTCAATATCCACTGCAATCGGTATTAAAAGTACTAAATTTTCTTTTCCTTCTGGCGCAACCGACTTATCTGTCATGGAAGCGCAAGTAGAGTAGAAGAGTGGCTGTGTTGGCCATTGTGGTCGGTCGTAAATCTCTTCTGCATGCAAATCAAAAGGGGTGTCAAAAAATAAATTGTGATGCTCTAATCCTGTTAATTTTTTATCCAATCCGATATAATACATCAAGCAGGAAGGTGCCATTTTACGGGACTTCCAATAACTCTCCGAATAATTACGGTATTTTTCTTCCAGTAGGTTTTGTTCTACATGATGATAATCTGCCGCTCCGATTATTACTTCCGCTTCATAAGTAACTCCATTGCTTATAACACTCACAGCTTTTCCTGCTTCCACATTTATCTTTGAAACAACTTCTCCTGTTTTAATTTTTACTCCTTGTGCTTTTGCAACATTCACCATTGCTTCCACAATTTTATACATTCCACCCATCGGATACCAAGTTCCTAAAACAATGTCGGCATAATTCATCATACTGTATAACGCTGGAGTTTCATTCGGTTTTGCGCCTAGAAATAAAACAGGAAATTCTAATAATTGAATTAATTTTTGATTCTTGAAATGTTTGTGAATGTATTTACTGATGGATTTAAAAAGATCCATTTTAAGTGCTGCATTTAAAATGCGTAAGTCAACAAATTCAAAAATGCTCAGACTAGGTTTATGAACGAAGTCACTCATGCTCACATTGTATTTGTATTCGGCTTCGGCCAAAAACTTTTTTAACTGAACACTACTTCCAGCTTCGTACTTTTCAAATAATTGATAAAACTCATTTAAGTTTGCTGGAATTTTTACAACTTCATCTTTACTGAAGAATACAGCATAGGAAGGATCCAAGCGAATTAAATCGTATTGTTGAGCGACTGTAGTGTTGAATTGTGAAAAATAATTTTCGAATACATCGGGCATCCAGTACCAGCTTGGCCCCATATCAAAAGTAAATCCATCGATTTCGAGTTTGCGGGCACGACCTCCTAATTCTTTGTTTTTTTCGAGGAGCGTAACATCAAAACCTTGTTGAGCTAATGTTGTAGCTGCTGATAATCCAGCAAATCCGGCTCCGATTACAATTACTTTTTTGTTTAACACTGGATTTTTACTAGCATTGTGCATTTTGAATGTATCTTGTTGCAGGAAAAAAATATACTAAAAATAAAATTTACAAAATATTTGTTTAGAAGAAAAGTAGATAATTTACCAAGAATATCCTACTGCAATTTGTAATACTTCTAACCCACCAATACCCGATTTAAATAAAAAACCTCCACTTGGCTTTTGATAACGGTAACCAATAAATATTCGGGGTATAACCCCGATATATGATATAGCTTTTGGTTCAACGCCTTTGTCAAGATATATAGAAACGCCTCCGTCAGCCTCAAAATGATGCTTTTTGGCTCCTCTAATGTAGTTTACTTGGGCATTAAACATTGCTCCTGTGTTTTTAGAAATGACTGATGCATTCCAAAAGCCAAAGCCAGTGCTAATTTTTAAATCATGTTTTAAGTTTTTTTTCAAAAAATCTTTTGTTTCATAATTTACAAAAACACTATTATATACCCATGTTGCTCCGAAGTTAATCGTGATTGCCTGAGTATTTAATTTTGTTGAATCGGGATTGTTTATTTCTTTTTGTCCAAAACAATTCAAATAGAGTAAACTAATAATTATGTACAATACTGTTTTTTTCATTCCTCGTTTATTTTCCAGTTATTGCTTGGCCAATTCTTTTATGTTCATTCAAAACATTTTTTGGCAAATTTCTTGATCCATCCGAAAATCTAGTGTCAAAACCACTCGGCCAGTGATAACAAAGGATGCCAACCACTTCATTGTCGTTATTTGCCAGTTGATAATATCCAGCCGCAATTTGCTCTAAATCTCTTTTGCCAATACCAACGCTTCCATGAAATCGCAAGATGAAGTGCGCGTCCATAATCAGCATGATTTTTTGAGTGACATTGCTTCTTTTAGATTTTAATGTATTTAGTTCATTTTTATAGGTCGTACTGTTTTTAGGGTCTTTTAAAAAAAAGTGGTCAAAGCCCACAATATCAATTGAAGAAGGTATCTCCATATTGTCTACAGCAGCATATGCTTCAACGTATAAAAGTTTTACAGAAGGCAATGTAGCTTTAACATAATCACAAGCAGTTTTGAATTCAAGATGGGAAACGCCATTCCAAGTTGGCTCTTCTCCAATATAAAAGAATTCGATAAGTGAGCTGTTTACAGTAAGGTTATTTGTTGAAATAAAATCATTTATTCTAGATTGATAGTCGGCTCTAAGTGAATAAATATGCCCACTTCCTCCGCCTTGAGCAGTTTCTTCAAATAAAAGATAAAATAAATGAATGACCGCTTTTACGCCATATTGATTAATGACTTGCATTCTTCCAACAATGTTGTCTGTTGGCTCGGTAACTAATATGTCTGCAATGTTACTGTAGTAAGCAACTTCATCAATGTAATTTGTTTTGCTGCTCATATCTGTTGGGTCGTTAAAGCCGACATCAACCAGGGTATAACCAAAATATTTTAAGTTAGGATTTAGTGGCTTAGGATAGGGATCTAAATCTTGTTTTTTACAACTTTGATTTATAAAAATGCAAAAAAGTAAAAGTAGTAAAGTCGATTTTTTGCTCATGCAGGTACTAGTTAACTTTTGTTTAATTGTTGGAAAATGAATCTAGCTATAAAGTTCATTTTCAATTTTTGCGCTCGACACTATACCCATTTTATTGTTGTTACTTTTCATTCTTATTAAAAGAACTATTACTTCTTTAATTCAGCAATTGTTCCACTTGGATCAGCAGATGAAAACACTGTATTCC
>CAYWAV010000040.1:0-31644 GCA_964456225.1 uncultured Chitinophaga sp.
GCGGATGAAGGGACTCGAACCCCCACGCCTTTCGGCACCAGATCCTAAGTCTGGCGCGGCTGCCATTACGCCACATCCGCATAATTCTATTCAATCGGACGGCAAATATATGCTTTTTATTTTAACGGGAATAGCTTTTTTGCATTTTTAAAATCCATAACCTTTTGCCCTGTTTGTCCGTTTAATAGTAGGATTTTAAAACAAACCACCTCTCCTACTTTATGAAACATCTTATACTCTCTGCCTACCTTTTTTTATCTACAACATCACTAATTTTTTCCCAATCAAACTCCGAAAAAGAGCTGGATTCGCTAAAAAAAGTGCTTTCTACAGCCCAATTTGACACATTAAAAGTTAAAGTCCTTAATCAAATTAATATCCGATATGCCAATGTAGGCGAGAATGAAAAAGGCCTGGAATACTCAAAAAAAGCTTTAAAAATAGCACTTGAGTCAAAAGATACATTAGGAATTGGTGAAAGTTATAACTGCATTGCCAACAACTATCTGCGTATTGGAAAATACGACAAGGCACTTGAAAACTCGCTCTTTGCGATTAAATATTATGATGCTATTAAGAATCAAAAAGGGTTAGCAAATTGCAAAGTTTCAGTTGGGGTTATATACTACTATCAGAAAGATTACGACAAAGCTATTGTCTATTACAGTCAAGCGATTGTAATATTTAAAGGACTAGATTTAAAAAAAGGAATGGCAGGATGCTACAATAATGTTGGCGAAATATACCGACTACAAAAAAAGTATGCTTTAGCGTTAGAATGTTTTAAGGAGTCTCAAAAGTTAAATGAAAGTATAAAAAATCAAAAAGGCATTGCAACAGCCTATGGAAATTTGGGTAATGTTTACTATGATTTAAAGAACTACGAAAAGGCTCTTGATCATTATCTGAAATCCATCAAAATAAAAGAAGAGGTAGGCAACAAGCAAGGCTTGGCCTTAACCCTAAACAATGTGGGCTCAATTTATATTATCCGACAAGACTTCAACAAAGCAAACCTCTATTCTATGCGGAGTTTAGAGCTTGCAAAATCAATTGAGTCGAAAGAAGATATAAAACAAGCTTATAAAAATTTAGCGGAAATAAATTACAAATTGGCAAATTATAAAGTTGCTTATGAGTTTAATGAAGCCTATAATATAATTAAAGACTCCCTTTTTCTAAATCAAAGCAATGAAGATGTGCACGAAATGCAAGCAAAATATGAAACAGAAACAAAAGAATTGGCGATCAAATCGCTTGAAAAAGACAAGGCACTTGGAAACTCGCTACTAGAGGAAGAAAAAAAATCGAAATATATTTTTGCTTTATTTTTTGTTCTGGTATGCATCGTTGGAATCGTTTTATGGCGGGGATATCGCTCCAAGCAAAAAATAAATAAGTTGCTTGAAAACAAAAACAGTGAAATAGAATTGCAAAAAACATTTGTAGAGGAAAAAAATAAAGATATTACAGACAGTATCCGATATGCACAAAGAATTCAAGAAGCAACCTTACCGCCAGACGAATTAATTAACACATTGCTTCCTAACTCATTCATTTTATACAAACCGAAAGACATTGTAAGCGGTGATTTTTATTGGTTGGAGCAATGGGGCAAAGAAACACTTCTTGCAGCAGTAGATTGCACAGGTCATGGTGTGCCAGGCGCCTTTATGAGCATTGTGGCGGCCAACTTATTAAATGAAGCTGTAATTGAGCATGGATTAACACAACCTGCTGCTATTTTAAACAGTGTAAGAAAAGGGTTAGGGAAAATTTTACGTAAAAAACAAGATGATGCTCAAGTGACAGATGGGATGGATGCAGCTCTTGTAGCAATCAATTTTTCAGAAAATAAGCTGGAATTTTCAGGTGCTTACAATCCACTGTGGATTATTCGACAAGGAGAGTTTACTGAAATAAAAGGCGACAAAACACCAATTGGTGTTGGGATGCATGATGAAGACAAACCCTTTACAAATACAGTTATTCAGCTGCAAAAAGGGGATTGTATTTATTTGTTTACAGATGGATATGCTGACCAGTTTGGAGGGGAAAGAGGAAAAAAATTCAAATACAGTAGCTTAAAGAAGCTACTGATAGAAAATTATCAATTACCAATCAATGAACAAAAAACTTTATTGAATAAAACGATTGAAAATTGGAGAGGAAAACTTGAACAGGTAGACGATATTCTAATAATTGGTGTCAAAATATAGCTCCATTGCCAATCTATCAACATCCGTTGATAACATAATTAGCAAGGTTATTAATAAAGTTTTATTTTTGTTCCTCAATTTAGAATATGCTTTCAATAGACCCAAAAGAAGTTACTACAGCCGTTTTACATAGCTATTTACTAGGTGCAGTTGCCCCTCGTCCAATCGCGTTTGCTAGCACTATCGACAAAGACGGGAATCCCAATTTGGCTCCATTTAGCTTCTTCAACGTGTTTAGTGCCAATCCTCCAATTGCAATCTTTTCACCGGCAAGAAGCGGAAGAACGGGGATTACTAAACATACTTACAACAATATCAAGGAAGTGCCGGAAGTGGTTATTAATGTTGTAAATTTTGATATGGTTCAGCAAGTGAGCTTGGCTAGTACAGAATACCCAAAAGGCACCAACGAGTTTGTTAAGTCAGGATTCACACAATTAGCTTCTCAAAAGGTAAAGCCATTCCGCGTAAAAGAATCTCCTGCTCAACTCGAATGCATTGTTAAACAAGTAATAGAACTGGGCGATAAAGGCGGTGCTGGAAACCTTATTATTTGTGAGGTAGTACTGATTCATGTCAATGAAAATGTATTGGATGCTAACAAGCAAATTGACCCCAATAAGATTGATTTAGTGGCTCGTATGGGAGGTAATTGGTACAGCAGAACCAATGGAGATGCTCTTTTTGAAGTGACAAAACCCTTGTTAAATTTAGGTATCGGGGTGGATCAAATCCCTGCATATATTCGCAATTCAGGCATATTGACAGGGAATAACCTTGGACAACTAGGAAATATTGAGAA
The DNA here is from genome assembly GCA_964456225.1 of uncultured Chitinophaga sp. Lineage (GTDB taxonomy): Bacteria > Bacteroidota > Bacteroidia > 2-12-FULL-35-15 > 2-12-FULL-35-15 > 2-12-FULL-35-15. The sequence goes on from CAYWAV010000040.1 coordinate 3,022, forward strand.
GCTCCCTACAGAAACCGAGGTAAATGAGTTTAAAAATTCATCCGATTTTAAGAACATAACTAAAGAAAATGCCCATTCAGAAGCAAAGAAATTACTAGATACTAACAATGTAGAAAACGCATGGAAAGTATTATTATCTTTCGGACAGTAAATTGAATCAACAGAAAATAACTATATAAACAAAAAGCAAAATGGACATCACTGGGATCTTAAAAGTAAAAAGCGAAGCGCAACAAATTTCTGACAAATTCAGAAAAAGAGAATTTGTTTTAACCGACAATTCTTCTCAATACCCTCAACACATTTCTTTTCAATTAACTCAAGATAAATGTGGTTTAATTGACAATTATGCTGTTGGCTCTGAAATTAAAGTTCATTTTAATTTACGTGGACGCGAATGGACTAGTCCGAAAAACGAAATTAAATATTTCAATACTTTAGAAGCGTGGAGAATTGAAGGAAGCACTGCTGGTGCAAATACTTCTTCTTCAAATGAAATGAGTGGTGTTGCAGAAACTTTTACTGCTACAACGCAAGAAGATGATCTTCCTTTCTAAAAGAAAATCAAATTATAAAAAAAGCGTATCGGGCAATTTTTGCTCTGTACGCTTTTTTTTATTTAATCTATTCCTTCTTACCTTTTTTAATTTTTCATGTTCAACTTCCAAACTAAGTAGTGATACCAAATCAATTTCAAAAACATATACTCCGGCTAAACCATCCGATTCGTTAACTATCATTGTTAACGCTACAAATTTAAGTGAAGACATGAGTACACTTTCCTCAAATGATGATGAACTGGCACTGTTTCTATATTCCTACAAAGATTCAATCATTTATGAATCACCGCTTTTTTCAAGCTATTTTGTTTTGAATAAAACCAAAATGACGGATACACTTTATTTTAATGGAATAAAAAAAGTATTGCACAAAGACCTCATCTTATTTATGATTGAAATGGATACAGAACAAAAAGTTGAATCGATAGAAATGCAAATCCGTAAAAATTACAACAACCTAATAAAAGCATGTCGAGAAAAAAATTACACACTGATTGAAATGTATCTTGATGACAATGATATACTAGGAGTGAAAGTTCTAAAAGATTTTAAACAAGAAACAACACTAGAAATAAGTGATATCCAGAGAATGGATAGATACAATTATCAAATCACTTTGAAATAGATTTAGTACATCACCTGGTCATCGTCCATGGACTTAGTATCCAACGAATCGCGCAAGCCATTACCTAAGAGAACAAAGGCCAATACCATAAACATAATTGCTAGTCCTGGAAGAAATGCTAAATAAGGAGCATCACCAATAATATAACCACGGTGAGCACTAATCATTGCTCCCCAAGAAGCTGTTGGCGGCTGTGCACCAATTCCTAAAAAGCTTAAACCTGCTTCTATCAAAATAGCGGAAGCAAAATTTGCAGCAGAAATTACAATCACAGGTCCCATTACATTTGGTAACACGTGACGCATAATTATTCTATAGTTGGTAAAACCCAATGCTCTGCCCGCTTCTATAAATTCTTTTTCGCGCAAACTCATCACTTGTCCACGTATAACCCGCGCTACCTCCACCCACATCGTTAATCCAACTGCAACAAACACTTGCCAAAACCCTTTTCCTAAAGCCAATGTGATTGCAATAACTAACAATAAGGTAGGAATGGACCAAACCACATTTATTATCCAAACAATTACATCATCAACTCTTCCTCTGTAGAATCCTGCCAAGGCTCCCATTAAAATTCCGATTACTACAGAAATAAAAACAGAAACAAATCCAACCGAAAAAGAAACTCGTGTACCAATAATCAATCTGCTTAACAAATCTCTTCCTGCAGGATCGGTACCTAAAATATATTTCCGGGTAACGATATAATTTTTTTCGATTTCTGCTTGTAATTCTTTTACCGTTTTTCTGATTTTGGTATTGCTACCAAATTCATAAAATTCAGTATAGCCCAGTTCAACATTATTTACAATTGGTGTATTGTAATCAATTGCATATATAGCATCTGCAAGATTGTATCTGATGTCTGTCCCTTGTCGCTTTTCGTCACCTGTATATTCACGAATCACAATATCATTTCCTTCATAATGATAATCTGAAAACGGAATAGATCTAAAATTGCTGATTTCTCCATAAATCATTTTATAAAAGAAATTCACATCATGTGATGCTTCATTTTTACGAGTTTGAAGCATCTGAACTTTAAACCCAGGAGGTTTCTTAGAAAGTTCTAAAAGCTGATCGTTTGCATCGGGAGTAGAATCGGGTGTGATTGCAAAACCCAAAATGGCCATAAGCATACACAAACCAATTACCACCAAACCAAACATAGCAAGCTTATTTTTTTTCAAGCGCTGCCAAGCGAAGTAGGAAAGAGAATGTGAGTATTTATCGTCTTTTTTAGCCATTCATTAGTTTGTTTTGCGCCCTTTCCACTCATACTTCCCAATCGAACCTAGTAATCCAACTATAACTACATAAACCATATAAATGATTTGTTCGGGAATAAAAAACACCAAAAAGGTTTTCTTTTTAAAGAAAGATGCGGATAAAAATAATAACAAAAAGTCAATAAAGCATTTAATTCCGATAAGAATAAGACAAATTCCTATAAAAGACTGATGGAAAGGGGTTTTTGCTAAATAAAACGCTCCAATTACAGGAACAAACACCAGATAGGCGTTAAACAGGTAAATTAACAGCGAAACCCTTTTAGTATCTGCATTTAAAACAAAAAAGCCCTTTGATGCCCATCTTTTTCGCTGCTGAAAAAATTGTCCAATTGTTTCCTTCGCTTTTGTATACACAATTGCCTGTTCATTTTTCAAAAAATGCACTTTCCCCGGATATCTCTTGTCAATTTTATACATCAACAACACATCATCCCCTGAAGCTTTTTTATCTTCCATATCAAATCCATTTACATCCTTGAACACGTTTTTTGTAAATGCCAGATTTGCTCCATTGCACATAATTGCTTTTTTGAAATACAAAGAAGCACCTCCACAGGTAATGAGTGCCATAAATTCCAGACTTTGCATTTTTTCAAAAACAGATTTTTCATTGTAAAATGCAAGGGGTGCGACAATCATTTTTGCTTCCGATTTTTTGTAGAATGAAACAATTGATGAAATCCAATTCGCTCCCATAACACAATCAGCATCCGTTGTCACAATCAATTCACCACATGAAATATCGATAGCAGAAGCAATCGCTTGTTTCTTTCCAATAGTATTATCGGGCAGTTTCAGGCATTTGATGATTGCATTTTTAGTTGCATAAGCACTGATGATTTCTATAGTTGCATCAGTAGAATGATCATCTACCACCAGTATTTCTAATTTTTCTTTTGGATAATTTTGAGCAAGAATTGCATCCAAACATTTTTTCAAATTCGTTTCTTCGTTTCGAGCAGCAATAATTATACTTACGGCAACTGAAGTATTCAAAACTAAATTAGAATCATTCAATCGATTCCAACCATAGCAATAACTTCCTATCAAAATGAAATAGCTGATGCATAAAAATGCCCCTATAGAAACCAATATCCAAAACAGCACTTCCATTATTGACTTTTAAAGAATTTTAATTTACGAACGAATACCATTCCAATCAAGGCAGGAACAGCTAGATTAACAATCCATAAAAACAAAGAGGCTGCTAAAATAGGCGCATGAGTAGTAGAAATAGTTCCAAAAAAATAAATAGCCACACCCGACCGAACAGCAATTTCTGTTAATGCAAAAGTAGGAATAACCGATGTTACAAAAAAGGTAAGTGCAATAAGGGAAAAAACAATTGTTGCTCCGCCATTTATTCCGAATACTTTTAGTGCCAAATAATATTGAATAGAAAACACAATGTACCTTAATATGGAAAGATTAAAAGCAACATTCATGTTTTTAGAACTATGCAACTTAAAAGGGTCGATGTATTTTTTAAATCTTGAAAGGTTTTGATTTTTCAATACGGTGAATACAATCATAGCAAGCACAACCAATAGAACAAAAATGAATAACAAGAGATTTGTAGATATAAATTGTTCCGTTTGAAAAAAATCATAATACTTTTTTTCCAGCAAAAAGAAAGCGAGAACACCTGCAATAACTGTAACCAAGAGTTGCAACACACTTCCAATTAAACTCATAATTGTTGCTTGAATTTTGTCTGCTTTTTCTAAAAAAAATATTCTGCCTGCAAACTCACCTACTCTGTTTGGTGTAAAAATGCTGACAGTAACACCCAACAAAACACCTTTAAGTGAAGATTTAAAATCAATTATTTCCAAGGGCGCTATCAATAACTTCCATTTAAAAGCTTCTATTCCCCAATTCACAAACATTAAAATAAGAATAGCGATTGTGAATAACCAATTGTTTTTAGAAAACAAAGTTGGCAAGTCCAGTATCAGTGGTGCACCGCTTAATTTATCATAGATATAATAAAATGAAAAGAATAAAATGGCCGACTTAATAAAAAGACTTATAACTTTGTAGAAAGGCTTATTTTGGGATGCAATCATTCTCCAACAATATTAATAAAAAGAGGCCGAATAATACTATTAAATACAACTCTTAAAAAAACAATTTGAGCAGCACCGATAAAATAATTTTGGGTATCGACCCGGGAACCAATATTATGGGATATGGACTCATTCATATCAAAGGAACAAAAATGAATTTGGTGGTTATGGGCGTGTTGCGTTTAGAAAAAGTGACAGACCCTGCTTTAAAATTAAAAAAAATATTTGACAGAGTGGTTTCATTAATTGATGAGTACAAACCGGATGAGTTGGCAATTGAGGCGCCTTTTTTTGGTAAAAATGTGCAGTCGATGCTAAAGCTAGGAAGAGCACAAGGAGTTGCCATTGCTGGCGCTTTATCGCGAGATCTTACTATAAACGAATATTCCCCAAAAAAAATAAAACAATCTATTACAGGCAGCGGAAATGCATCTAAAGAGCAAGTTGCTGCTATGCTTAAATCTTTGCTTGATTTTAAAGAAACACCTGAATTTTTGGATGCTACGGATGGATTGGCTGCTGCAGTTTGCCATCATTTTCAGCGTAAACCTGGTTCTGCAAAAAAAACGTATACAGGCTGGAAAGCCTTTTTAGCAGACAATCCTAGCAAGAAGGGTTAGTTTATTAAAAGGGTTCCACAAAGGTTATACTGAGCTGAGATCAATTACTCGGCCTGCCCATCAAGTCGTCACACTTAGCGGAGTAGAAGTGTTCGCTTCAGTAATTACAATTTCGATTTTATTTTTTCAGCCATTTCGGCTAACTCTTCCCCAGTAGGTTTAATTTTGGGTTGAGTAAAATTCACATCATTTGCAGTATTCATTGGAACTAAATGAATGTGTGCATGCGGTACTTCTAAGCCAATAACCGCTACTCCAATCCTTTTGCAGGGAACAGCAGCTTTTTGTGCTTTTGCAATTTTTTTAGCAAACAACATCATAGCTGAAAGTTCAGCATCCTCTATATCAAATATGTAATCGGTTTCTTTTTTGGGAACAACCAGAATATGCCCATGAACAAGAGGAAAAACATCTAAAAATGCTAAAAACTGGTCGTTTTCGGCAATTTTATAGCACGGAATTTCTCCTTGAATTATTTTTGTAAAGATGCTTGACATGAATTAGCGGGAAAGTTCAACAATTTCAAACTTTACAACACCCGAAGGAACTGTAATATCGGCTTTATCTCCTACTTTTTTACCCAGTAAGCCTTTGCCAATTGGGGAATCAACAGAGATTTTGCCGGCTTTTAAATCTGCTTCATTTTCGGCAACCAATGTATAAGTCATAGTAGCTCCGTTAGCAACATTTTTAATTTTCACTTTCGAAAGAATCAATACTTTAGTAACATCCAATGTTGACTCATCAATTAAACGAGCATTACTTAAAACTTCTTCCATTTTAGAAATTTTAAGCTCCAATAAGCCTTGTGCTTCTTTAGCAGCATCATATTCAGCATTTTCAGACAAGTCGCCTTTATCTCTTGCTTCGGCTATCTGCTTTGAAATATAAGAACGATCATGCACCTTTAGTTGATGCAATTCATCCCTAAGTTTCTTTAATCCTTCTTCTGTAAAATAAGAAATAGTTGACATAGTTCAATGGTTTGGTTAAAACAGAAAAGAATCCCGCCCCGATTAATCGGGGCGGGACTCTTTACTAACACAAATATAATAAATTTTATTTAAATCAAAGAAAATGCTTAATTAATAGGAATCATAATCCGTAGGACGCAGGACAGCAAACCATTTCAATGTTTTTTCACCTACTCCTGGAACATTAATATAAATGATATACATTCCACTAGCAATGGAACCTGCATTTTGATTTTTCAAATCCCAATCAAGAGATGTTTTCGGATCTGACTTATTGAACTTCCTTATCATAGTTCCATTTAGTGTATAGATAGTGATACTACATTTTTCGGGAAGGTTGGTAATTTTTACAATATTATCCAAGGCTTTTTTCTCGTAAGACGAATAAGCATAATATGGATTGGGAACAATATTGATAATCTCCAATGCATCTTTTGCAATATCGTTGTCATTTTTATGCGTTTCGATATCTGCAGTATTGAATGTATACATAGCCCAATTCACATTTTGCGGAGCCAAAGATGTATCAGCTGTTGTAGCAAGAGAAGTGGTATAACCTCTTTGATACGATTTTGCAACCCTCAATCTGAATTTCACATCTGATTCCAACCAAGTATGTCCGGCAGCCAACAATGGAATATTCACCCACATAGCATCCGTAAATACTTCGCGTTTGTATCCATCACTAACTCCGGGGCTTGAAATAGCCGCAGCGTTCAACAAATCATACACTGCTTTTCCTTGATCGTAACGCGGAACATCACGTGGACCATTTGGAATAAATGCATCAGTACTTGAATACAACGCATCTCCATTGTGACCAAAAATATAGATGTAATGCTTACCACCAAACACAGGATCACCTGTGGATGAATATTTTGCTCCTGTAGGATTCCATTTCATATCATTGCCATTTTCCGCTGCAAGCCAGGAATCCTCTCCAAATGCCATGTTCAAACGTTCTCCTGTTTCTAAATTAATTGCATAACCGGGAAACCAACCCATTCCATTTGCAGAAATTAAATTCCCTTCTGTTGCATTATACAAACTTCCATCATTTACATCGTATCCACTTTTATCAACTGATGCTTGATCGCGCATCATTAATTTTTTTGCATTCCCAATTGACAATGCATCTTCATCCGACTCTTCTAAAACAGGACAACGGGTCCAAAGTGATTTATTGTTTGTAATAACCACATCAACCGAAGCCAGATTTATAACTTTATTTAATGAAATAAGAGTTGGCCAAGCCGGAGCACCTTTTGCATAAATGGATGTTGCAATTGGTTCTGTAACTATACCCGTTGCACACAAACGATATGGCGCCCAAGTTTTTCCAAGAATATTTTCATACTCTTGATTTTGATCCAAACCAACACTTACCGACACCATCGCATCGTTAAAATGATTTTGACCGACAGGATAAGTTGTGGCTCCTGAACGAATCCAGTTTGAATAAGTTGTTCCTTCTTCATCTGCCAAACCTGTTAGCCATTGTTTGGTATTGTCAGAAAATGTTACTGTTGCTTCTAAAAAACCTCCTTTAATTGCCGTTGTAGTTAATGGATCGGAGGTGTATGCAACATTTACAGAGATTCCCCATTTAGGAATTGAGTAAGTAATGGAACCGGATATTTGCCCATTAATAATTTGTTCATTTGCTGTTGCAATCGTTTTATCAGAATTTACAAGTTCACCTGTTGTGATATTTTTTAATTTCCAAGTTGCAGCAGAAGTTGTTCCTTGCAATTTAAATTCAAAATTATTTTCTTTAGGAACATTTAATGGATCTACTACTTTAATATTTACGGGTCCGCGACTTTGTTCATATACCGGATGAATTGTTCTAGAACTTGCTCCTAAAATTTCGGAAACACTTTCAGCAGTTAAGTCCAATACATTTCCACCATTTCCATGTCCTTCTACACGAGTTAATTTTGGGCCGGTTCCAAAGGTCGAATACTGTTCTGTTCCGCCTGCTTCTGGTGAAGGAATATGTGGAATAGCTGAGTGACTAAAATATCCATCCGAAAATTTATCACTTGCAATAAATGGTAAATAATTTTTAGGGATAGAAAAATTAGGATCTTTTAATGTTGGAGTATAACCATAAGCAACAATTGCATAATAATATGTTTTATGATTAATCAATTTTGTATTTCCAATAGCGAACCTATCTTCTTTAACTGAACAAGAATGAACAACACCTAAATCCGCGCCATTAACCATTTCGTAGGGCACCATTGCTTGAAGCAGCAAATCAAATTTGTAATTCACAATTTGTTTTATGGTGTCTGTTTTATCACACTGAAAAACTATTCTTGCTCTGTCGATATTATACAACTCTGCTGAAGTAACTGTTTCATCTTTTAATTGATAAATAATATATCCTTGAAAAGTGTATGGTTTATCGCCTCCAGAAGATGCATCATAATCTTCAGAATAATTTTCGTTGTAATTATTTGAAGTACTTGAATTGCTCCAAGTTAAAATTAATTCGTTTTCTAATTCCTGCACAACTAAATTTGGAGCTTCAGGTGCTTCTAACATAGCGAAACAGTCGTTAAATAATGCTTGAGCCTTTGCATCTGCACCTTTCATTAAAGTAACAGATGCAAGATTACCACCATAATTTGCCCGCGCCCATACCAAACCAGTTGTAACGGTATTTACTCCGCCAGGTTGTAAAGTAAACGGACCAGCTGTTTGTACAAATCTTCTATCAGCAGGTATATTGCCGTTACTTTCTTCGTCCCATCGTGATTGAGGAACGCCATTTGTTCCAAACCCTAATGGATCAGAAATCCCAGGAAACATATAATCACAAGCCGCTCCTGTTAGATGTCCCGTTCCACCATATGTTATCGGGGAATTATCCAACCACCGACCTTTAATTCTTAAATAAAAACCCAAATCGTCTGAAGGATAGCCGACCACGGTTGCATCATTGTTATGATAAATAAATTTTGACATTCCTATTCGTTCGTTGTCAACAATACCATCTCCATAATTTTGATAGCTTGGCGGCTCACTTGAAAATGCATCATCTATTCCATTGGGATCGGCAAACGGGCCTTCAAAAAAATCCAATCCAATCGCTGGAGGATTTGCACCATAAGGAATTTGCCCTGCTGGAGGATTATCATCCACCAAATCTCCATTATAACTATATCCTAAACCTAACTCCACATCACAACCAACAAAATCATCCGAAGCAGAACCTATATCGGTATCCACATTCACTCCGAAATAAGTACTATCTAAACGAAATGACGATTTATTTATTAATGTATAATTATAAAAAGTCATATCATTAATTTCATCATTTGTTTGATAAGCATAGGCTTGCGCTTGAACTTCTAAACCAATTGATGGTCCTCCTGTTTCACCATGTGCATTTCCATTGTCGTTAAATACCCAAAACAAACATTGGTCGCCTTTTAATTTCGCATCACAAAGTGTTTCTAGCGGTCGTGAATTATCTCCTAACCAAAAATCAGGATAATCTCCTGTTAACGGATCATAAACTCCATTTCCATTCGCATCATAATACGGAGCCATGGGTTGGCCTTCGGGACCAATTGATGGCCAATTCAAAATCACGTCCATAACGGAAGCACTAACAGGATTTGTGCCTATGCTTCCACTGTTATACCAGCTGATATAATTTTTCACATCTTGTTTATTGATTTTGGAAATTTTGTCCCAAGCCAAACAAGTAGATGCATCCGTTGTTCCGGAGGAGTTCAAAGGGCCAGGCCAAAAATCGTTACCTGTTTGACGATAAGTCATTGCTGCCACCTTAATTGTTCCACCAGCATCTACTCCTCCTATCCACAATCCGCCAGCAAAAATAGAGCTTGGCCCAGTTGTACCCGGTGCAGCTTTAGGAACTTGATATCCCCCAGAACCTACTAAATCCCACCACATATCGCCTCCGTTTAAAATCACGGCTCTTACGTTGTTGATATCTACATCCTCTCTGGCAGTGGCAGGTGCGCACAGAGAGGTGACAGAACGAAACAATACTTCAGGATTATTTTTCTTTTCCCCTTGTGCTTGCAGTGTATAAGAAAATACTGAAAAATTCATGCAAATAATCAGTATCGATTTAATACATTTTTTCATGTTTCTTTGTTTTTAGGTCAAAAAAAAAGAGAATCCCTAGATGGGGATTCTCTTAGTATTAAAAAACAATATGTTTTACAAGCTGTAAAGCTTACAAATTAATTCTTGCTCCAATTGAATGTGTTCCTTGGAATGGATCAGTTGCTCTGTATGAGTAATCCAAAGCAAAGGTAGATTTGTTTTTACCGAAAGGAATTTCAACAGTAAAACCTGCACTAGGACCAGTAAATACAGTAGTTCTTAGTTCTTTGTCTCTTAAATCTTTTTCATGACAATATCCAACACGAACCATCAACATGTTTTTCCAAGCGTATTCCAAACCGATTTTAAAATGATTTTTTTCGAATGAGTTTGATGTGAAAGCACCCATTGCAGTAATTCTATGTATTTTCATAGAAGCACTGTCTTTCTTCAAATAAAAATCATAACCAGCACCAATGTTTAATAACGAAGGCAACTCAAATTGAGCAGTTCTGTTTTCAACAGTGTAAGTAGTTCCGTTTGTACTTCCAGGAATTTCAGCTTTCATTGATAAACCATCACCAGAAAATTTCATACGTGGTCCAACATTTTTCAATGCGATACCAAATTTGATTTGATTGTATTTACCAGATACATATTGAATACCTGCATCAAAAGCAACACCTCTCGCAGCAACATTCGCTGTTTTTTCAGAAATTACTTTTAATGTAATACCTCCAAAAATATTATCAGAAAATCCTTTTGCATAAGACAATCCAATATTTACAAACTGAGGAGAGAATGTTCCGATACCACCTTCAGGATTATCAACTGTAGTAATTTCGATATCACCAAAATCCATTGACATAATTGACAAACCAATAGCTCCTGTTTCACCAACACGTTGTGTTAATCCAAAAGCATTGATATTGATATCTGTTCCTTTTAACCAATTGGTACGAGCAAACATCAATTCTGTTTTCTTAGTAAAAGCAGTACCTGCAACGTTTAAAAACATTGCTTCTAGTCCTTTTGCACCAGCAACGTTAGAACCTGCCCATCCGGAGCTACGAGCCCAAGGGTTAATTAATAACTCGGTTGCACCCGCCTGACCAGCACGGTCAGGATTACCTGCCAATACATTATTAGATGGCGCTAAGAACAAGCCAATGATGGCAAGTGGTGCTACTATTTTACTATATTTTTTCATATGTCAATATTTATGAATCTTTATTCTAATACAAATTATTATTCTAAGACTAGTACGAATCCAAATCGGTTGGACGCAATACACCAAACCATTTCAATGTTTTTTCTCCTACATCAGGAACATTGATGTGAATGATATACATACCACTAGCGATAGGCACTCTCGCTTGGTTTTTCAAATCCCAGTCAAGAGATGTTTTCGGGTCATCTTTAGCATATTTTCTGATCAAAGTACCATTCAATGTATAAATTGCAATGTTACATTTTTCAGGAAGATTGGTGATTTTCACAATGTTTTCCAATGCTTTTTTCTCGTAAGCAGAATAAGCATAGTAAGGGTTTGGAACAACATTGATTAAATCCAAAGCATTTTCAGCTGTTTCGCCATCTCCTTTGTGTGTTTCTATATCCGCTGTATTGAATGTATACATCGGCCAGTTACCATTTTGAGGCGTTGCAGAAATATCCGGACTAGAAGGCACGTTAGAAGTGTATCCAATCTGATAAGACTTAGCAACACGGATTCTGAATTTAACTGTCGACTCAAACAGGGCATGTCCAGCAGCTAACAAAGGAATATTTACCCACATAGCATCAGAGAATACTTCACGTTTGTAAGCATCACTACTTCCACCAACACCACCACCCGCAAGAGCAGCTGCATTCAATAAATCATGCAATACTCTTCCTTGATCATAACGAGGAATATCACGTGGAGCATTTGGCAAATATGCATCTGTACTTCCGTAAACTGCATCCGCATTGTGTCCAAAAATATAGATGTAATGTTTACCACCGAATAATGGATCAAATAGTTGTTGCCCAGTTGAAAGCGTTGTGGTTGTTAAAGCATACTTTGTTGTAGTAGGATTCCATTTCATATCAGCACCATTGTGGGTAACCAACCATGAGTCTTCACCGAATGCCATGTTCAAACGTTCACCGGTTTCTAAGTTAATAGCATAACCCGGGAACCAGCCCATACCGGTAGCGAAATCGTTATTGTTGGGAGAAGGATAATTTGCAGTTCCGTTCTTATCAACAGATGGAGAAGAACGCATAAATAGTTTTCTTGTATTACCAACTGCTAATGTTTTATCATCACACTCTTCCAATACTGGACAACGTGTCCATAGATCCGGACGGCTGTAATCAATTACAACATCAACCGAAGCAAGATTAGAAGTTTTGTTTAATGAAATGTTTGTAGGCCAAGCAGGAGCACCTTTTGTATAAACAGATGTTACTGTAGGGTCTGTAGCTAAACCTGTAGCACAAATACGATAAGGAGCCCAAGTTTTACCAATAATGTTTTCATAGTACTGGTCAGGGTCTGTACCTGTTCCACCTGCATCATTAAAATAGTTCTCTGGAGCAGTAAATACTCCAGCACCTGCACGAATCCAATTTGCATAAGTAGTTCCTTCTTCGTCTGCTAAACCTGTTAACCATTGCTTAGTATTATCACCAAAAGTAACAGTACCTTCAAGGAAACCTCCTTTTACAGCAGTTGTTGTAAGTGGGTCAGATGTAAATTCAACATTTACAGAAAGCCCCCAAGTAGGAATTGTAAAGGTAGTAGAACCTGATGGTTGACCATTAATGATTTGCTCATTTGCAAGAGCAATTGTTTTATCAGATGTGATAGTTATTCCGTTATTTAAATTTTTCAATGTCCAGATAGCAGCTCTTGTAATTGAACTCGTACCAGCAGTATCCAACAATTTAAATTCGAAATTTGTTTCTGTTGGAACATTTAATGGATCCACCACTTTAATGTTTACCGGACCACGGCTTTGCTCGTAAACTGGACTAATAACACGACCAGAAGCTGAGCTCAAGATGGCAGCAGTACTTCCTCCAGACAAATCCAATACTTGACCACCATTTCCATGTCCTTCGATACGGGTTAATACTGGACCAGTACCATAAGTTGAATGCTGTTCAGTTCCGCCTGCTTCCGGGGACGGAATGTGAGGAATAGCTGAGTGATTAAAATATCCATCAGAAGATTTGTTACCAGAAATAAACGGTAAATAATCTTTTGGAATATCAAAATCAGGAGTTACCAATGTTGGAGAATAACCATAAGCAATTACAGCGAAGTAGTATGTTTTGTGGTTAACCAATGTGGTTGTTCCTGTTGCAAATTTATCTGCAGTAACTGACAAGGAGTGAACAACTCCAATATCAGAACCATTTACCATTTCATATGGAACTAATGCTTGCAAAGAAACATCGTTCTCAAAGTTTACAATTTGTTTTACGTTGTCTTTAATATCACACTGAAGAACAATACGTGCTTTGTCAACATTGTAAACATCAGCAGCTGTTACTGTTTCATCTTTTAACTGATATACAATATATCCTTGGAAACGGTACAATGAATCGGCACCAGAAGATTTATCATAATCTTCGTTATACAATTCATTGTAGTTGTTTGAATTTGCTGGGTTTGTCCAAGTTAAAACTAACTCATTATCTAATTCTTGAATTATTAAATTCGGAGCATCCGGACCATTTAATAAAGCAAAACAGTTGTTAAATAAATCCTGTGCTTTTGCATCAGCACCTTTCATCAAGGTTACGGAAGCTAAATTTCCACCTTGTGTTGCTCTAGCCCAAACCAAACCTGTTGTGATTGTATTTACGGCACCCGGTTGTAATGTAAACGGACCAGCACTTTGTAAGAAACGTCTATCTGCTGGAACATTTCCAACACTTTCTTCATCCCAAGGAGCTTGAGTACTTCCACCAGTTCCAAATCCAGTTGGATCAGATGAACCAGGGAACATAAAATCACATGCAACACCTGTTAAGTGACCTGTTCCACCATAAGTAATTGGTGTACCATCTCTCCAATAACCTGCTAAGTAGCGGTAAAAATCTAGAGCTCCACTGGGGTTACCTGTTGTTGTTCCATCGTTATTATAGTAAACAAACTTAGACATACCAATACGTTCATTGTCAACGGTGATATCACCATAACCTACATAACTTGCAGGAACACCTGATGCTGCATCATCTTGACCATTTGGATCTGCATAAGGACCTTCAAAGAAATCGCAACCGATAGCTGGAGGATTGATTCCATAAGGAATTTGTCCAGAAGGTGGGTTATCATCCACTAAATCTCCGTTGTAGCAATATCCTAAACCTAGTCCTACATCACAGCCAACAAAGTCATCAGAAGCTGAACCTAAATCCGGATCTGCCCAAATACCAAAGAAAGTGCTATCTAAACGGAAAGAAGATTTATTGATAATTTTATAATGATAGAAAGTCATGTTATTGATTTCATCATTTGTTTCGAATGCGAAAGCTTGTGCTTGAATTTCTAAACCAATTGCTGCCCCACCTGATTCAGAGTGAACGTTTCCTTTATCGTTGAACACCCAAAATAAAACCTGATCACCAAATAATTCAGCATCACAAGCAGTATATTGATATCCGGCAGAATCAGGACGAGTATTATCACCTAACCAAAAATCTGGATAGTCACCTGCATAAGGATCATAAACACCATTCATGTTAGCATCATAATACGGAGCCATTGGCTGACCTTCCGGACCGATAGATGGCCAGTTTAAAATCACATCCATTGCGGCTACTGGAGTAGGATTTACTCCTGAACCACCAGTGCCATTAAACCAATCGATGTATGTTTTTACGTCTTTTTTATTCACCTTGAAAAATTTATCCCAAGTCAAACAAGTTGTAGCCTCAGTAGCTGCGGAAGAACTTAATGGTCCTGGCCAAAAGTCGTTACCAGTTTGACGGTAAGTCATACCTGCCACTTTCAAAGTAGAACTAGCATCAATACCACCAATCCACAAAGAACCTGCAAACAAAGATGTTGGTCCGTTTGCACCCGGAGCTGGTTTAGGAACTAAGTACTTTCCATTTACCAAATCCCACCACATGTCTCCACCTGTTAAAATGGTTGCTCTTACGTTATTAATATCCAAATCATCTTTGGCTGCGGCAGGAACACACAATGCCATTACAGATCTGTTTTGATTTTCTTGGGATGTTGCAACGCTTCTTCCTACATTTTCTTTTGCTTGTGCAGAATAAGAAAATGCAAAAAGGCTTGCAGTAGCGATTAATTTGAAACGATTCTTCATATTGTTATTATTAAGTAGCATTTAAATTCTTTGTAAAAAAATCAATATTAAAAATCAAGCAATAAACCGATACGAATAACACGTGGACGGCTATAGTTACTTGGATTGTTAAGCTTAACTGAGTATAAATCACTGAAAGCTGTTGGATCAACTTGACTAGAAATAGTTGCTTGAGCTTGTGCTGAACTTAAGTATCCATCATCATCAGGGTTGCCAGTTGCTTTATAAACTGCTAGAATATTTCTTGTATTCAACAAGTTTAACACTTGTAAGTATATAGTTAAGTTAGCTGTTTTCTTTTCTTCTCCTTTTCCAAAATTAATTTCCATGTTCTTGTCGACACGTAAGTCAACTTTATAAGACCAGGGTAAATTTGAACCATTAATCTGTCCATCAAGAGCAGTATTACCACCACCTACACCAAACTGACCTTCACGAGTGATATTAGCTTGCTTGCTGTAAGGAGTTCCAGAACCGGCTCTGAATACAACGTTAGCTCCAACATTTTCTAAAATGCTGATTACTTTTTCGTTTTCTTTTCCTTTGTTCAATTTCAAACGAGGACCACGGTAATCTGTTTTAGCACCAAAACGATAATCCACGTTTAAAGTAATTGTATGACGTTGATCGAAATCCAATGGGTGAGTTGTTCTTAAGTTTGGAACACCTGATGATACAAGATTTTGTCCGTCAGTAGTACTAGAACCTGTTCCATCAGCAAATTGCAATGTATAGTTAGCAGTCATTGAAACACCACCAGTTCTTCTTAAATCATATTCAACTGTTAAACCTTTGATAGTTCCAAAATCCACATTTGAAAAAGAGTTATAAGATGTTGGATATGCCTGAACAACATTTGTTGTTTGAATCATATCTTTTTTCTCAATGTAGAACATTGTCAATTTCAATGTTGAATTTTTCTTCTCGTTCAAAATTTGTTGATATCCAATTTGGTAATCAACTGATTTTTCAGGTTTCAAATCAGGATTGTTTACATAACCACCTTGGTTGTTTATAACGTTATAATATTGCATTGGATCCAATCTGTTAAAATCTGGTGGACGTTGAGTTAAAACATCGTAGTGAGCATTGAAACTTGCCACATCAGAAATAGGGAATGAAAATGCGATACGAGGCATCACAGTTAATTGAGGAACATAATCTTTAAATACTTTAGAAGAAAGTGTTCTATCACCTGGATCAACTAAGTAGGGTTGAACTTGCCCAGCACCCTGTCCTAAAGCAGCACTTGGGTCAGTCACCTCAACACCGGCAGCATTGTACCAAGTATCTCCATCACGGTATCCAACAACTTGATTTACGCTGGGGTTAGCAGCATCTTCAACATATACCACATAATCATCTCCAATATTACCCGGACGGTTAGGGATAGAAAGTTCACCTGCCGTTTTTGCTTCATACAATAAGTATTTATCTTTTAATACTTTTTGATTTGCATCAAAACGATCGATACGAAGACCTACGTTGAATTTCAAATCTTTGAAATCAAAACGGTCAATGATATAACCTGCAATATAGATTGGGCGATATGCTCCCATTTCACGTGTAAAATTCCCTTTTTCGTCTTTTTTAGTAAAGAAATCATCTAAACTTGGGTTACCGGATGCCTTTTTGCCTGTATGATCATAACCATAATAGTTAACATAACCAGTACCACCAATGTTTAATAAGTCATCTGCACTAAACATGTCGAGGCTATACATTTCTTTATCATAAGAATCGACATCTAAAAAGTCTAATCCATTCACATTGTATCCCAAAGCTTCTCTTAAACTTCTGTCGAATTGAGTTTGAGTGCCGTCATTCAAACGGTTAAAATCGTAGTATGCATATGGACTGACTGATCCATCAGGAAGATACTGAACATCGGTATTAAGGATAGCGTCATTCATTCCATCATCCTGCAAATCCTTAATGTGAAAATTTGCTAACTCGCGCATTCTAGTCCACAATGAAATTGGATTTAAAGAGTATGAACGTTGAACACGTTGTTCGTATTCAAATCCAACTTGAATAGCATGTCTTTTAATGTCTGCTGAAAATTTTGCAAAAACTCGGAACTGGTTATTCTCATCAAGTGAATAACCATTCCACTGACGACCTGTGTTACGCCAGATAGAATAAACTTCTCTAGGTCTGTCACCATTTGCCAAACCCAGACCTGATTGAACATCCAAAAGGTTTACAACATTAGAAGCTCCATAGAAATCAAAAAACTGATTAGTATAAGGAGTTCCAGTTGGATTCACATCTCCTGGAGTATATGTCAAGCTAACATCTTGATATCCATCTAAGAAAAACCCATTAATGGTATCAAGTGTTCCATCACCATCCACATCATAAATATCTCTTGTTCCAGGGGTATAAGATTTTTCTTTTGTTTGAGTAAACTTACCGATGTAACCATAATCAAAGAATTTATCTTTGTGATTTTCATCTTGTGTTTTTGAAGTAGATTTTTCGTAACCTGCTTGAAGTGTAAAATAAGCATCTTTAATTACGGATGAAGATTTTTCTTCTTCTTTCTCAGTATTGCTATTAAACTTCTGAGTCAACTTTGCATAAACTCTCCACGTGTTTTTTGTTATTTCAGCATTGTTTGATGGATTAAATAATGCGTACTCGTATGTAAAATCGTGGTATTTTTTGTAATCAAGGGAACCACCTAAAGTAATACCCATATTCGCTGTAGGTTGGTATTGAATTTTTCCTGCAATTGACATTGCTTTTGAACCAACGTTATTTCTAGCTTTAATTTTTTCCAAATCCTCTAATCTCACATACTCAGAGTTTAATACGTAACCATTTCCAAGTGGAGATGGACGAAGAGGTGCTTGTTCCAATTCAGCTAGTTTTTCAGGATTTACCTGGTAAAACCCAACTGCTGAAGGGTTAGGATCTTTTTCAGAAACAACCTGACCGGACAAACTGAATCCAAGAATTGACTTTGTGATTTTGTTAGTAGAATCTTTTTTACCTAATAAAGGTCCATTTATTGAGAAACCAAGTAAATTATAGCCATAAGCATCTAATCCTCTACTTTTGCCATTTTTTTCACCTGCACCAGAAGTTACAAATTCAACTCCTCCTGTATATTTACTTGCAGGACCTCTTGTAGTAATAGCGATAATACCACCTGTAGCATCACCATATTCTGCTGGAGTACCTCCTGTAATAGCAGTGATTTGTTCAACACCACTTTGTGGAATACCTGCACTACCAATTACTTTTTGACCATCCACATAATATGCTGTTGCATTACTACGAGAACCTCTTACATTTAGCTGTCCACCTTCATCTTTTTGATAGATACCTGCAGTAGTTGAAGCTACTGAGTTGATGTCTTTTGAAGCCATATTCTGATACTCTTCACGAGTAACTGTTCCACCTGATTTTGTATCCGGATCAATTAATGGTTCCAAGTACTCGATTACTTCCACAATTTTCAACTCTTGTCCGGCATTCATTGCTATTTCCAAATAAACTGTTTTTCCAACAGATATAATAACATCTTTTATTTCTACAGACTGATAGCCTACATACGTTGCTCTTACTGTATACTTACCTGGGTTCAAGGGTTTGATTGAAGCTTCACCATCGATATTTGTAGTACCGACTCCGGCCTGAATACCGCCCATATCAACAACTACGTTCGCAAACGGAATTGTTTCTTTATTTGCTTTATCAGTCAGCTTTACTTTAAGGGCAGACTCGTTTTGTGCGACAGTCAGTCCTACTGACACTACAACAACGGATAAGGTGGAAAGTAATTTTCTTAGCATAATCTTAATATTTATTTAAAATAATTTTCGTGCAAAATGAAGTGCGTAAATATATGAATAATTAAAATTCATAAACAAACTTTTTTTAACATTTTTTTACATTTTCCAAAAGGGACTTTTTAGGTGTAAATCGCAAATTTAAAATTGCTAAAAGGCAATAAAAATGGGCAATTCAGACCAAAGTAAAAAATAAAAAATAAAACAAAATTTGATTGGCAAATCTACAAATTACTATTGTAAATAAAATTGGTGGGATGTTGTTCTAAGAACTAATTATATGCAATTATACAAATTAATTTCAAATAAGTTGCATTTTTTATGAACTATTTTAAAAAATAATCAATTTGATTACCGATGCCTGTTTTTAAACCATCTAACAAGAAAGAATTCTCTTTTGTTTTTCCTCATTTTCTCTCCTTTACGTTTTTCTATCCGCATCTCCTTTCTTGTTTTCTTTTGTTGAATGCGTTTATGGTGCTTTTTCACTGATTTTGCATGCTCCTTTTCCATCTTGCGCTTTTCTTTCCATTTTTTCTTTGCTGCTTTTTTTTGCACACGGCTGGTTGCAGGAGCTTTGTCCTTTGTTTGTTCTTGAGCCAATCCGGCCAAAGGCAATAAACAAATAAGAAATGCAGTTATTATTCTGAAAAAAATTCGCATGATTAATATCTTAACGAACAAATCTAAGGAATACATTGCAATTAAATTCTTTCCTTCTATTAATTAAATAAACATTAAATTTGTTTATCTATTTAAAATGACAAGAAAAAAACAATACTCGTACTTCCTATTATTATCCATTTTGGTAACGACCCTTTTTTATGCGTGTAAAAAAGAGAACAACAATGGTGTTCCTATTGTTCCTGTGGATATTTATATCTATACAAGCAATCCTAGTTTTATAAACTTAAATGCTGTTGGTGGCTGGGTTTATATTACGGGAGGAGCCAGAGGGATTTTAGTTTACAGAAAATCCATTTCTGAATTCATGGCTTACGATCGTAATTGTACTTATAACTCAAACGACCCTTGCGCAGTTGTTTACGTAGATTCTTCAAATATAATCGCAACCGATACGTGTTGCAATTCTATGTTTTCGATGGTAGATGGAACCGTGCTTCAGGCTCCGGCAGGATTACCCCTCAAAACCTATTACACTTCCTTTGACGGGAATGTATTACATATTTATAATTAGGAAAGTCAAAAGAGGAAAAAGTCAAAAGTTAAAAAAAGTAGACAATATTGCAGTCGACAATAGACAAAAAGGAAAAAATCACAAGAAAGAAAAAAAAAATTAAAAAGAAAAGCCCCGAAGCATGAACTACGGGGCTTTTTAATATTCGTTATTCTGATTAGTATCTGTATGCGTCTGATTTAAAAGGACCTTCAACAGCAACTCCGATGTATGCCGCTTGTTCAGCAGTTAACACATCTAATTCACAATTGATTTTTCCTAAATGCAAACGAGCCACTTTTTCATCCAATTGTTTTGGCAATGTATAAACTTTGTTTTCATACTTATCAGTATGTAACCATAGTTCTAATTGTGCCAATGTTTGATTAGTAAATGAATTACTCATTACAAACGATGGGTGACCAGTTGCGCAACCTAAGTTTACTAAACGACCTTCAGCCAAAACAATAATGTCTTTTTTGTCGATTGTATATTTATCCACCTGAGGTTTGATTTCATCTTTAGAAGAACCATATGTTTTGTTCAACCAAGCCATATCAATTTCGTTATCGAAGTGACCGATATTACAAACAATCGCATTGTTTTTCATTGCTCTGAAATGGCGCTCCGAAATAATGTTTTTGTTCCCTGTTGCTGTTACAATAATATCTGCTTCTTTTACAGCTACGTCCATTTTCTGAACCTGGTATCCATCCATAGCAGCTTGCAATGCACAAATAGGATCAATTTCAGTTACAATAACACGAACACCTTGTGAACTTAATGATTCAGCAGAACCTTTTCCAACATCTCCATAACCAGCTACTACCGCAACTTTTCCAGCCAACATCAAATCTGTTGCTCTACGGATAGCATCTACTAATGATTCGCGGCAACCGTATTTATTATCGAATTTTGATTTTGTAACTGAATCGTTAACATTGATTGCAGGAATGTGTAAAGTTCCATTTTTCATACGGTCGTATAAACGAAGAACTCCTGTTGTTGTTTCTTCTGATAATCCTTTGATGCCTTTAATTAGCTCAGGGAATTTATCAAAAACCATATTTGTTAAATCTCCACCATCATCCAAAATCATGTTCAATGGTTTACGATCTTCTCCAAAAAACAATGTTTGTTCGATACACCAATCAAATTCTACTTCATTCATCCCTTTCCAAGCGTATACTTGAATTCCTGCTGCTGCAATTGCTGCTGCTGCATGATCTTGTGTAGAGAAAATATTACATGATGACCAAGTAACTTCTGCACCTAATTCTTTTAATGTTTCAATTAAAACTGCTGTTTGGATAGTCATGTGTAAACAACCAGCGATACGAGCACCTGCTAGTGGTTGCGACTTACCATATTCCGCACGAAGCGCCATTAAACCTGGCATTTCGGCTTCTGCTAATTTTATTTCTTTTCGCCCCCATGCTGCCAGAGACATGTCTTTTACTTTGTATTTTTCGAATTTTTCCACGGTTGAATTTGACATTTTATTTAGTTTTGTTTTTATATTAAAAAAGATTGCGAAATTACCTGTTATTGACATAACAACAAATTTCGCAATATAAAGTTCATTTAGTTTTTATTTTGCTTGTGCCGGCCAAACTGCTTTTCCTGTTTTATCAATATAAGTGAGAACACCTGCATAACTTACGTATGCCAATCCTTTATAGAAATCTGCATAATAATCAGCACCACGAGTGATGACTGCCTTTCCGGTTTTGTCAATAAATTGCCATTTAGCATCTTTTAAATTCCCATTCACCAAAGGAGAAGTACTAACACAAGCTAATCCATCGTTGAAAAAATAAGCTCCTGTATAAACAGGGTTAATTATTACTTTTCCATTTTTGTCGATGTAACCAAACTTACCATTTTTATAATCTCCAATGCGGATACATGCTAAACCATCAGAAAACGTGAATGCTCTGTCGAATTGCATTTCAATTACCACTTTTCCTGTTTTATCAACATAACCCCATTTTCCTGTTTTATCATCTCCCAATCTGACATTTGCCAATCCTTCAGAAAATTCAAATGTTTCATCGTATTTAAATTCAACTACTACTTTTCCTGTTTTATCAATAAATCCCCACTTCCCATTCTTTTTTACTCGTGCCAATCCTTCACTAAAATCCCAACCACCATCGTACTCAGGTTTTACAATTACATTTCCTGCCTTATCAATGTATGCGAATTTCAAACCTACCTGCAAACGAGCCATTCCTTCTGAAAACTTATAAGCATGCTCGCATTTCGGGGTGATGACTGTTTTACCTGTTTTATCGATGTACGAAAACTTTCCTGCCAGCTTTACACAAGCCAATCCATCTGAAAAGTAACCGTCTGTTTTTTGATCAAATTGAGCAGGAATAACCATTTTACCTGTTGCGTCTATAAAACCACGCTTTCCTCCTTGCTTCACAACTGCTAATCCTTCATAAAATTTTTCCGCAAACTCGAATTGAGCAGGCAATACCACCTTTCCGGTTTTATTGATGTACCCGTATTTGCCTTTATCACTAAAAGGATATAACGTCTCTTGCGCCATTACAGCTGATTGGTAAGCCAATACAACTAAAATTATAAGTGCGGATTTGATTTTGATACCTGTAGATTTCATACGCTTTTTTGTAATTTTTTGTAAATATCTAAAAAAAAAATGAAAAAAAGAATATTTAAGTGTCAAATTAATTTTCGCATTAAATTATGCTCTCCTCGAATGAATTATTTAATATTGCTTGAAAATCTTTTTAAAAGATAAAATGCAGAAAAAGAATTACGATACAATTATTAAAAACAAAGCAAAAGGAAAAAAACTTTTCGCTGTTTTAATTGATCCAGACAAATTTGAATCAGTGGAGGTAATTAAAAAAGCAAATCGTGCAGGGGTTGATTTTATTATGGTTGGAGGAAGTCTGCTAAGTAACGGAAGCTTTGAAAACTGTATTCAAACAATCAAAAAAAACACTACAATTCCAATTATCATTTTCCCCGGTAATCATTTACAAATAAGTAAAAATGCTGCTGCCATTCTTCTTTTATCACTTATTTCAGGAAGAAACCCGGAGCTGTTAATTGGCAAGCACGTAATAGCTGCACCGTTAATAAAAGCAAGCAACTTAGAGGTTTTATCAACCGGTTATATGCTGATTGAAAGCGGTAAACAAACTGCTGCATCGTATATCAGCAATACCAATCCAATTCCTGCTGATAAAAATGATATTGCTGTATGCACTGCAATGGCGGGTGAGCAGTTAGGATTAAAATTAATTTATATGGATGCTGGTAGCGGAGCGCAAAACGTAATTCCTGCTGATATGATAAAAAAAGTGAGTAAAAATATTACTATCCCCTTAATTATCGGTGGCGGAATTGACAGTCCTAAAAAAGCTTTATTGGCCTGCCAGTCGGGAGCTGATATTATTGTTGTTGGAAATGCAATTGAAAAAAATGTTTCACTTATAGAATCGATTGCAAAAACAATTCATTCTTATAAAAAGTAAATTATGAAATTAATCGTTATTTCCAGTTCAAGTGAAATTGAAAACGAAGCTCAAATCATTACCAGTTTATTTGAAGCTGGATTGGATCATTTTCACTTAAGAAAACATAAACTTTCTACAAAAAAAACGAGGGAATTATTAAAAGCCATCCCCGCACATTTTCATGACAGAATAATTATTCACTCTCATCACAACCTTGCACGCAGCTTTAATTTAAAAGGAATTCATCTTACAAAATCACATTTAAAAAAAAGATACACAACTTTGTTTTCCATCAAACTAATTCAATTAAAAAATCCGAAAATTATTATCACCACTTCGTTTAGTAATATCGGACAACTATTTGAAAAAGGTCATCGTCACGAATACAATTATGTTTTTTTGAGTCCAATTTTTGACAGCCTCAACAGCAAATTTCAAGGTGGATTTACAGAGCACAGTTTAAAATCAGCAGTTTCAAAAACTTCGTTTAATATTGCAGCGCGTGGAGGAGTGGATATTAATGCCATTGAGAAATCAAATGAAATTGGTTTTGATGGATTGGCATTTTATAGTTCAATCTGGAAAAAAAAAGATCCGCTTGCAGCCTTCAATACTATTGTAGAAAGATTTCAGGAGTTAAAAATTCCAATTGAATAATCTTATTTTATTTTCCAAAATAATTCAATTCTTCTTTAAAATCCATACCAGGATTTTCCATTTGCATTTTCGTACAGCGTTCTAAAAAACTTATCTTAAATTTTTTATGTGAGTCTGTTTCTGAATGAAAAGGTTTATGATTTTTTGCAATTAAAACATCTTTGATTGTATTCAGCAATTGAATGGTTGGAGCATCAAAATTCAAACTACTGAATTTTTCAAAAATATAATTGATGGCTGGCTCATTTGGATGCACCAAATCTTCCTTATAAAAACGATAATCCCGCAAATCGTCTATAATCAGCTCATACGAAGGAAAATAAAAATTATTTTTACTTAACAATTGATGAACCGAATCTATCAATCGCGCTTTACTTAAATTATTTTCTACTACGCCATCACGAACATGTCTCACTGGACTTACTGTAAAAATAATTTTTAGTTTCGGATTAAAAGCGGCTAATTCTTTTATCAAAATTTTATATTCTTCAACAATTTGTGTTGTTGTCAATATCGCTTTAACAAATTCTTTTTGCGGTTGCTTGTGACAATTACCAACCAATTGCTCATTTCGTTTATAAATATAGGAGGAACCAAAAGTAATATTTAACCATTCCGCATTCTTCAATGCAACGTGTGCTTCAGAAATTGTTTTATTAATTTCTGCTAAGCATTTTTGTTTGTCGGGATTAGAAAACCGACTGTGATGCTCCCAAGAATTCCAACATTCATTTGCAAAAAACAACTCTTTTTCAGTAAGCCAATCATTTTTTAAATATCTGCGCAAAGCTACTGTAATACTGGAAGGATTGTATAAAATACCGTGAGGATTGATAATCGTTTTAAATTTGTATTGCAGCATTAGTTCGCCCACATTTTCAGCAAAACAAGAACCAATAAAAAATGAAGAATGCGAATAATTTATTTTTTGAGGGAATGATTGAATTGGGAAATTTAAATGGAAATTCATCTTTTGTGATTGGTGACTAGGTGATTAAGTAATAGGTGACTAGGTAAAAATGTTCTGAGTTATGAATGATATGGATATATTTTCTTAAATATTGTAATGATTACTCCCTAGTTACTTAGTCACCTAATTACCCCTATACCTACTGCTGACATTTACAATAAGGTGAAAAATATACCTTCGCATGCGGAATCATTGCCTGAATGCTTGATTGCTGAGCATCTGGAATAAGAATCACTCTTAGATCAAACACCAATAAACTTTTCAAATCCTTTAATTCATCAGGAAAACGATCAATATTATTGCTCCACAAATCGAGATTTTTTAGTTTGGTTAATTTTCCAATTGTTGGCGGAATGGAAGTAAGTTCATTTTGATTTGCATTCAAATAAAACAAGTTTTTTAAATCCCCAATTTGCGGAGGAAATTCTTCGAGTCCATTTTTTGAGATTGACAAATATTGCAAATTTTCCAATTGAGAAATTTCTGCAGGAAGCTCTGTAATATTATTTTTTGTTAGGTCAAGATATTGAAGATTTGTAAATTTCAATATCTCCATCGGAAAAGATTTAAATTTTTTTCTTCTTAATTCCAGTTTAATTACTTTTTCAGGATTTTTCAATGCTTCTTCCAAACTGGTGTAAGCACGCATTGTATCGAGCACCAAAGAATCCAGCAAAACAGTTTGAGAAAACAGTTTACCCGAACCTAATAAAAGCAGTAGAACTAAATTTATTTTAAAGAAATATGTTTTTGTAAATTTCAAGTGGCCAATATTTTTAAAGCGTTTTGTTTGTCGATTGCTAAAGCATCCTTCAATTCCTCCAAGCCGGCAAACTTCAGTTCATCTCTTAGACGCTTAATAAAAAAAATAGTTGCGTCCTCACCATAAATAGTCTCATTAAAATCAAAAATGTTTACTTCTATGCTTCTGCCTTTCCCTTCAATGGTTGGATTGTTTCCGATATTCAACATTCCACCATACAATTTACCTCTAACTTCCACTTTCACAGCATAAACACCATCGCCAGGAATAAGTTTATATTTATCTTCCACTTCAATATTTGCTGTTGGATAACCAATTATCCGTCCTTTTTGATATCCTTTGATCACTTTTCCGGCAAGCGAATAAGCATGTCCTAAAAAAGTTGTAGCCATTTCTACATCCCCCGACAAAAGAGCATTGCGGATTTTTGTAGAGCTAATTTCTATGCTATCGATGTCTTTAGCTGGAATTTCTTCCACCTCAAAGCCATAAATAGGTCCAAACTCCTTTAAATGTTCGAAAGAACCTTCGCGATTGCGGCCAAAATGATGATTATATCCAATAATCAGTTTTTTTGTGTGGATGCTGTTCACCAATATATTTCTAACAAATTCAACAGAAGTTAAGCGGGAAAATTCTTTAGTAAAAGGGTAAATAATGAGGTGATCTACGCCATATTTTTCGAGCAATTGAATTTTCTCCTGTTGTGTATTCAAGAGTTTTAGCTCATTATCCTCGGGAAAGAGAACCATTCTGGGATGGGGATAAAAAGTCAGTAAAACGGTTTCGCCTTGGTGTTTTTTAGCAACATCTTTCAGTCGAGAAATAATCTTTTGATGTCCTAAATGAACTCCATCAAAAGTGCCGGTGGTAACGATTGGATTTTTTACGTCCTTAAATTCTTCAATATTGGTATAAACCTTCATTCAATCAGAGGTATTTATCACACAAAAAGCTAACAGGTTTCGATAATCACCTAAAAATCAGGGTCTAAATCGCTTATCTTTTCTACAAAAATCTTGTATGATTTAAAGCATCAAATTTAATTATAAAAAAGTTAAAAATCGATTTTTTACATGAATAATATTATGTAATTTCGCACTCGAATTTTTAAAATTAACATTTACATACATATAAAATGTCAACAAACACAGGCAAAATTTCACAAGTAATTGGTCCGGTAATAGACGTAAGTTTTGAAGGCGGAGCTACATTACCAAACATTTTGGATGCATTAGAAGTTGTAAAACCGAATGGCCAAATTGTAATTCTTGAAACTCAAAAACACATAGGAGAAGATACAGTTCGTACCATTGCGATGGACTCATCTGACGGATTATACCGCGGATTAACTGTTACTGCAACCGGTGCAGGAATTACTATGCCTGTTGGAGAACAAGTAAAAGGTCGTTTATATAATGTAGTTGGAGAAGCTATTGATGGTCTTAAGCAAACAGACAAAAAAGGTGGCGCACCTATTCACCGCATGCCTCCTAAATATGAAGAATTATCTACTTCTACTGAAGTATTGTTTACAGGAATTAAAGTAATTGACCTTTTAGAGCCTTATGCAAAAGGAGGGAAAATTGGTTTGTTCGGTGGTGCCGGAGTTGGTAAAACCGTATTGATTATGGAATTAATCAACAACATTGCAAAAGGATACGAAGGTTTATCGGTATTCGCAGGTGTTGGTGAGCGTACACGTGAAGGAAACGATTTATTGCGTGAGATGATTGAGTCAAACGTTATCCGTTACGGAGAAGCATTTAAACATTCAATGGAAAGTGGCGGATGGGATCTTTCAAAAGTTGATATGAAAGAATTAGAAAAATCACAAGCAACTTTGGTATTCGGCCAAATGAATGAACCTCCAGGAGCTCGTGCTCGTGTTGCTTTATCAGGATTAACAATGGCGGAATATTTCCGTGATGGGGATGAAAAATCTGGTGGACGTGATATCCTTTTCTTTATTGATAACATCTTCCGTTTTACACAAGCAGGTTCTGAGGTATCCGCTTTGTTAGGCCGTATGCCTTCAGCGGTAGGTTACCAACCAACTCTTGCTACAGAAATGGGATTGATGCAAGAGCGTATTACTTCAACTAAGCGTGGTTCTATTACATCTGTACAAGCGGTTTACGTTCCTGCGGATGACTTAACGGATCCGGCTCCGGCAACAACATTTGCC
>CAYWAV010000041.1:0-8180 GCA_964456225.1 uncultured Chitinophaga sp.
TGAGATTGCCACATCCCGCGAAGGCGCGGGACTCGCAATGACGTTTAAAAAAGCTCCATCTGCTTCACTTCTCCCGGTCTCCGAAACAAACTTAAGTCGTACTTCATTCTTTTTCTTCCTGATAAATATTTTTTCACAGACATCTGAAATATCTGTTTAATCGAATTTACCATATTGCCCTCTCCACTCATTCTTTTTCCATAGCGACTATCATTTAATTGTCCGCCATGCGCATCAGCAATATGATGCAATACTTTTTCTGCTCTGTCGGGAAAATTTTTGTAAATCCAATCTTTAAAAATTTCTGCAATAGAACCATTTAATCGAACAATAGTATAACCCGCACAATCCGCTCCATGATCGGCAGCAGCTTTTATCAAGTCTGGAATTTCATCGCTGTTAAGGCCTGGAATAATTGGGGCTGTCATTACACCAACTGGAATTCCTGCTTTGTTTAACGTTTCAATCACTTTCAATCTATTTTTTGCAGTGACTGTGCGTGGTTCCATTTTCAAACGCAAATCGTTATTCAAACTTGTAATAGAAACCATCACATGTACTAAATTCAGTTTTGCTAACTCTTGTAAAATATCAATATCTCTAATGATTAAATCATTTTTTGTAATCATGCCGGCTGGATGACGAAAGTTCAAAAGCACTTCCAGCATTTGTCGTGTTATTTTCATCTTGCGCTCAATAGGTTGATAACAATCAGTATTGCCAGAAAACATAATGGGAGAAACGATCCAATTTTTATTCATGAATTGTTTTTCCATCAATTGGGGAGCATTGGGCTTTGCAATAATTTTTCGTTCAAAATCCAACCCTGCACTATAACCCCAATATTCATGTGTGTTTCTAGCATAACAATAAATACAACCGTGTTCACATCCCTGAAAAGGATTCATGGAATACATTCCGGGGATATCCGGACTCTTCACAACATTGATAATCTTCTTGGGGTTTTCAATAAAAATTTGTGTTTTCGCATCACCCAGCAGTGGTTCATCTAAGCCTTCAATATGCTCTGCAACATAGGTTGCTTTCAGAAAACGATTGTCGGTATTGACTTGTGAACCTCTGCCTTTAAAATACGTTGATTCCTTTTCTTCGTTTTCCATATTACAAAACTAGTTGATGCTCGAATTTATTACAGCCAAGAATTTTAGTATTATCAAAACTATTTTTTATCGGGATAAAATAGTATTATCTTTAATTACCCAATACTCTATTATGAAATTATTCAAGTACAAAATATTTACACTGTTCTTATTTTTGATTTTTGCATCAACAACTAATTACGGACAAAGTTTTTTAAGTGATTCAACAGCAGCAGCACAGCACCATCATACTCCCTGGGAAATATTAAGTGGTGAAGGTGACGAAGAACTTGTTTGCTACAAACAGGCGCATCGAAATATGTATTTTGTTGTTACAGGTTTAATCATCATCATTGCTTTAATCGCCATCAAATTATTGCGAACTAACAGAAAGAATAACAAAATACTAAAAGCACAAAAAGAAATTATTGAAGAGAAAAATAAAGATATTACAGATAGTATTAATTATGCAAAACGTTTACAAACAGCAATTCTTCCTCCAAAAGATTTAGTAAACTCTATTTTACCTGAGTACTTTATTATTTATCAACCCAAAGACATTGTTAGTGGCGATTTTTATTGGGTCTCACATCACGATTCTAAAATAATGATAGCCGCAGTTGATTGCACAGGACATGGCGTCCCAGGAGCATTGTTGAGTATCGTTGGGCACAATGCAATCAATCAAACAGTAAATGAATTGGGAATACTTCAACCTTCAAAAGTGTTGGACAGTATGAATACACATATTAAAAAAACACTTCATCAGGATAAGGGAAGTGATATTAGAGATGGAATGGACATGGCACTTTGTACGTTCGATAAAACAACCAACACTTTAGAATATTCCGGAGCGAATAATCCTTTGTATGTTATTTCAGATGGAAAATTAACGATTACAAAAGCTTCGAAACTGACGGTTGGAAGCATGGAAGAAGAAAAAGTGGAGCCGCCTATCAATCACTCTATACAATTAAAAAAAGGAGATTGTTTCTATATTTTCACAGATGGCTTTGCGGATCAGTTCGGAGGAAAAGACAATAAAAAATTTAAGACAAGTCGTTTTCAGGATTTATTGATCTCTGTGAATGCATTGCCAATGTTGGAACAGCAGAATACTATTCAAAAAGCATTTAAAGAATGGATAGGGAAGAATGAGCAGGTGGATGATATATTGGTGATTGGAATACGAGCTTAGTGGCAGGTGATTGGGTGACTAAGTGATTGGGTGACTGGGTAAAAGGGTATAGGTTACAAATGAAAATCACAATACGGAGCGTCATTGCGAACGAAACGTGCCAATCTCATTATACCGAGTGCTGCGATTATGAGATTGCCGCATCCCGCGAAGGCGCGTGACTCGCAATGACGGTCTGAAACAAAACATTACAATGCAACGCAAAATAATTCACATCGACATGGATGCTTTCTACGCATCGGTAGAGCAACGGGATTTTCCTGAATACCGCGGAAAACCGATTGTTGTTGGCGGAAAACCTGAAGGTCGTGGTGGCGTTGTTGCAACAGCCAGTTACGAAGCAAGAAAATTCGGAATTCGTTCGGCTATGCCATCCAAAAAAGCTTTACAACTTTGTCCGGATGTAATTTTTGTTTACCCGCGATTTGCAGCTTACAAGGAAGCTTCAGGAAAAATCAGAGAAATATTTCATCGCTACACCGATTTAATAGAACCACTTTCTTTGGATGAAGCTTTTTTAGATGTGACAGAAAATAAAAAAGGAATTACTTCTGCCATTGAAATTGCCAAACAAATAAAAAATGCCATAAAGGAAGAATTAAATTTAACAGCATCAGCCGGTGTATCCTGCAGTAAGTTCGTTTCAAAAATAGCTTCGGACATGAACAAGCCCGATGGACTCACCTTTATTTCTCCAGAAAAGATTGAAGAGTTCATGGAAAAACTTCCAGTAGAAAAATTTTTTGGAGTTGGAAAAGTGACAGCCGACAAAATGAAGGGAATGGGTATTCACAAAGGCGCTGATTTAAAAAAAATGACAGAAGAAGAGCTTATTCGTTCTTTTGGAAAACCAGGAAGATTCTATTATAAGATAGTAAGAGGGATTGACAACAGAGAAGTTCAGCCACATCGAGAAAGTAAATCATCGGGAGCAGAAGATACTTTTGCTGAAGACTTAACCACGATTGAAGAAATGAATGCTGAACTTGATAAAATTGCTGAAGTAGTAGTAAAGCGTTTACAGAAGTACGATTTAAAAGGAAGAACCATCACACTCAAAATAAAGTATCATAACTTTCAGCAAATTACTCGCAACCATTCCTTTAGCTACCTACTCAATGATTTGGAGACAATTTCGAAAACGGCTAAAGAGTTACTTGCGAAGACGGATTTAGAAAATAAAAAGATTAGACTCTTAGGAATTTCGCTTTCGAATTTTGGCGAGCAACAAATAAAAAATGTAAAGAAAAAAAATGAATGGCAATTGGAATTGTTATTAGAATAAAATAGTTCGTACATTTATTAAGTATATGAATCGCGACAAATACTTTTTCTTTTTTATATTCTGTTTTGGCCTTTCAATAACGGCCCATTCACAAGTAGACGCCTCAAAAGAAGAGCAAAAGTCAAAAAAGGACAACTCAGCTAAAAGTGAGAATATACAATTAGGAAATTCGCTCGACCTTTATTACGGTTATAAATTCTTTCAGGATAACTTCAGCAACAAATTCAATACCACTGAAAATTTTAACTGGAACAGCCCTGTGCAGATTATTGGTTTTGGAGAAACTGGTCCTGTAACCATAAATAGGTCTTCACGTACTTGCTACGCCCAACTATTATACAGTCAGGTTGTACCGCAACCTATTTGGTTAAACGACACGATTAAATGCAAAACAACCGGAGGAATTCTAAACTTTGGAATTGGCGGATACGTCCACAGTAAATCACGAAATTTTTATTTCAACTTTTATGGAGGCTTTAATACAGGCAGGCTTCGCTTTTATCAAAACGAAATTGTACGGCAAAAAAACCCTTTCTTCTCACCTAAAGTAGGGATACAGCCGAAATTACAAATTCGAAAATTTGTCATTAGTCTGATCGTGGAAGCAGAATACGATATTTCTAAATTAAACTGGAGAAAAACAATCCGGGCAAATGATACTAAAATTACCATTGATAGATTTAAGCAGACAGGATATACTGTGCTATTAGGAGTAAGCTACAAATTTATAAAGTATGTTTCTGACAACGAGGATCACGCTTCTTATACAGACTAAAACTAATCAATCCAAACCGTATAAACATCGGTTTCATTTCTAACAATAGCATTGACTTCGAAGCCACCTTCTTGCGGAATTATTTCTTTTAAATCAAATACCACACAATTTTTACTCAAGCCTTCAAATATCAAAGTGAATTTTTGTCCTAGTGATTTTGGAGTCCATTGAGGATAGAAAGTAACATTAAAAGCAGTTATTAATTTTGCTTCTTTTCCTGTTCCGTGTTCAATTAAAAAAGTGCTAGGCCAAATTCTGTAGAATGCATCTTGATTACAGATACAGTGGACAATAGTTTGTCCTTCCTCCGCAACCATGGTTTCGGTAGCTGTTTCGGTTTCGGTTTGTGTTATTGGCTTGGTTGACATGGGAACGCGGGTTACGCGGAAAACAAGGATAAAAACGGATTTAATTTTTAGTTAATGGTTTCTTACGGAGCGTCATTGCGAGAAACGAAGCAATGACGCTCTCAATACTAATTCATTTTAGCAATATGTTCATGTCCTTCTTCCACACTTTATCTGCTTTTTCAATCTTAATTTTATCACAGCCTGTAAATGTAACATATGCTATTAATTTTTGCGCAAATAAATTATTAAAGTTTTCATCGGGTTTAAATCCTTTTTCAAAATGCATGCATTTTATGTAAAATACTTTGGATGCTCTGTCGCCTTTAGGGTCGAAGCGGGCTACAAATTTATCTCCATGCAAAACTGGCAGACAAAAGTAACCGAACTTGCGTTTGGGCTCCGGAACATAACATTCGATTTGATAATCGAAATCAAAAAGAGATACCACTCTTTTGCGTTGAATCAACACATTATCAAAAGGAGAAAGAATTTGTATTTGATTTTCTAATTTTATTTTTTCGATTGATTTTAATTGCTCAGCTGTTGTAATGTATCGCAGCTTGTCATTGGTTTCTAATTGCACCTCAATTACAGAACCTTCTTTCAACATTCGTTTTAATACTTTATTTACAGGCTCTTTCATACCTTTTCGCAAATAATAAACTTCCTTTTCTTCAACAATTCCATTTGCCTGAATGGCTTTTTTTATAAGATATTCAGAGAATTCATCTTCAGTTGGCCTATCTATATTTACTTTAGCAGGCAATACCCTTTCGGTTAAATCATATACCTTTTGAAAGCCTTGTCGCTTTGCCACCATTAATTTCCCTTCCATAAACAATTGTTCTAAGGCTTTTTTAGCAGGCTTCCACTCGTACCAGTTTCCTGGATCTTTCCTTTTAAATCACGAGGTTTCACTAGCGATGGCGAGCTCGCCTCGCCATTCGAAGTCTTTTGACTGTAACGGACCTTCTGCTTTTATCCTATCCAACACAAACTTGTTCATCTTTTTATCTTGTCCGAACCAATGCGATTTACCCTCTGCATATCCTTTTTTCACAAAGAGGGAAAAGCGATAATCGCTCATGGGAAGATAAGAAGCGGCATGGCTCCAATATTCAAAAACAGATTTATCCTTTTCCAACAGTTCGTTGAGATAATTTTCTTTATAATCGGGCAAACGACTCCATAAAGTATGGTGATGAGCAAGGGCTGCGACCGAAAGTGTGTCAATTTGAACATAACCAATGTGTTCAATTATCCTTCTTGTAGCCGCTTTTCCTTTCCCTAAATTAGGGTTAAGCAAACCTTGGCTTTTAAGAATTAAGGCTCTAGCTTGTTTTATGGATAGTATTTGCTCTGAATTCTTCAAATTACTTGAAATGGCTCGATTTATGAACACCAAATTAAGGTTTTTTAATTAAATTTACGCCACTAAGCTTTATCAATGATGTTGAAATTTTTCATCTTTTTTCTATTCTTACTGCCTGTTGGTTTGTTTGCGCAAAACATTATCGGAACTCAAAAAATTCCTGCCACTGCTTTACCGGGAACGGAATTCACCGTTGAAACAACTATCAATAAAGGAGCAATTAAAAATTTTATGAAATTTTTTCAGGAAATCCCTGAAGGTCTTGTAGCAAGTGAAATAGAAAGTCAAGGTGGTACATTTACGTTTGCAGATGGCGGAGCAAAAATTGTGTGGATTTCACCACCTTCAGACGAAATCTTTGTTATCAAATATAAGATTACTGTAAATGGTGGAGTTTCAGGAACAAAAAAATTACCCGCAAAAATATCCTATATAGATAATAACGAACGTAAAGTATTTGACTTTCCCATAGCAACCATTATTATTGGAACAACAACACCAGTAAAAAAAGAAATTCCAAGTACAAACCCAACTATTAGCACTCAACCCATAAAAACGGCTCCAGTTGCTACTACTCCGGTTACAACAACAACACCAGTAAAAAAAGAAACACCAGCAAGTACAACTCCAACTCAACCAACAACATTTTCGAAAGTTCCAACTACTGCTTTACCTGCATCCAGTGGAAAAATGTATCGCGTGCAAATAGGCGCATTTTCTGCGAAACCAAAAATTGATGGCGTACCGGAAGTTACAACACTAGTGTTGGAGAATGGAATTACAAAATATTTCAGTGGAAATTATTCGACTTACGAAGAAGCATTAAAACGTAAAAAAGAAATGGTAGAAAAAGGTTTTCAGGGTGCTTTTATTGTGGCTTTTGAAGGGGATAAGATAGTTAAGTAGCTACGTAAAAATTAGCTCGCAGATTTCGCAGATTTTCGCAAACAAAAAATAAAAAAAATATAAATAAAAAAACGCTGGATATATTGTCCAGCGTTTTTTTATTTAAGCAGTGTCTAAAAGAAAAAAATCTGCGGAAATCTGCGAGCAACTTCTCGAATCACCTTAGAATCCCAACTTCTTCCCAATCTCTTTCTTAACAGCATCTTTATGAACCATGATGCTTGTTGTTTTGTATTTCACAAACGCTTCTGATGCATAAAAATATCCATCACAATCATTATTTTTAATTCCCCATGAATTTTTTACAACATAATATTTTGTTCCATTTTGATCTTTTACAATTCCAACAATGTGCATTCCGTGATCATCTTGTGTTTCGTAATTATCAAATGCTGTCTGACGGATAGCTTGTGTAATTTCCATTTGTTTTCCCGGATTCAGAAGCACAGAATCCAGTTTTTCTTTCTTCACATCATTCCAATCAACATCCGGAACTATAGCAACACCGTTTTTAAAAGAAAAACCTTTTTCGCTTACATCTGCACCCCAGGCAATTGAATATCCATTCATGATCGCATTGTCCATTACATCCATCATTTCATTCAATGGCAAGTTATACAGCTGATCCCACGACCAATTATCTGGCACTTCAATAGCGAACTTTGTATAAAACGGATGGTGAGAAAAAGAAGAGATCTCAACGTAATTATCCATGTTCAAACCTAATGATGTGGCAAATGATTTAGGATCATATTGTTTACCCATGTAATCAAATTTTTCAGGAGCTTTTCCTAAATACGCATCCAATGTAGCATCAATCGCTTTAGGCCAAGCAGTAGTGATCTTGTTTCCTTTTATCACCACATCTAATTGTGCTTTCAGCATGTTATCCATTTCCTGGTGATTAATATCTTTTTCTCCGTTCACCATTCCGATGTAAGCAACTTGCGGCATCAAACCGAAATTTTTAATTACATACGCAGCATCGTGAAATGCTCCACCCGGACTAAATCCTGTTGCTCCATGCATTCTTACATATTTATCCGCTTTTGCCATATATGCAGTACGCACGATAAACATTTCAGATAAATTCATTTTTGGTTTTCCCATACGAATCATTTCCGATTCAAAAAACGAAAGTGATGAAAACGACCAGCAAGTACTTGATTGTGCTTGATTCTGAACTTCTGTTGC
>CAYWAV010000041.1:8280-30298 GCA_964456225.1 uncultured Chitinophaga sp.
GGCATATCAGTATCTTTTATAGCACCGTGTGTCTGTTCAAATTTTGAAATATTATCTTTCAATGCTTTCATCAAGCGTTTAGCATGTTGAGGCGTTAATACAATACGGGATTTTACTTTCGCTTTAGGAACACCGGGCATCATTCTTACAAAGTCGATTACGAATTCAGAATTTGAATGTGTAATGATTGCAAGATTAGAATAAATCCCTTCTGCGATCTCTTCGCTCAGCTCAATATTTAATTGATTGTTTTGATTTTGCTCTTCCATGGTTTTTATTTTTAGGAAGGCTAAGGTAAGAAAAAACGCTGAAAATATGGAATTTTAATGGCAGAAATAAGTGTTAAAAAGCCTATTCTTTAACAAATTTTTGTGATAACCGCTGTTTCCCATCTTTACGAATAGCATAAATAAAATACACACCTGAAGCGAATTCCGAAACAGCTATTTTTGAATTTTCAATTTTTATTTTTTGAATTTCCCCTAAAATATTAATGATGCTGATTTCATACTCATTGATATTTTCTCCATCAATTAAAATATTAATTTCTGACATGGCAGGGTTAGGAAATAATTGAAAACTCTTTTTAGCTTCTGTAATTTCATTTACTGATGTGCACAAACTAACATAAATAATATCTGTAGCGTAAGATGAGCAACCACTCGCATCATTGAAATCGTATGTAATGATGTGAACACCATCACCCGCAAGACTTGGATCAAAAGTATTTCCCACTACTCCGTTTCCATAAAAAATTCCACCCGTTGGCGATTCTCCTGAAAGCGTAACGATAGATGAATTTGCGCAAAGTGTATCTGTTGAAGAAAGATCGAGTGTTACAGTTGGAGTGCTTCCTGTTCCATACCATGCAACATTTCCTGAAGGCACACCACCTGCATTAGAAAAATACCCTCCTGCATAAATTCGGCATTCTTGTTTTGCATACAAACTCAAAATACCACCATTTAATGTTGAACCCAAATCTGTCCATCCTGCTCCATCCCATTTTGCAACATTACTTAAAAATGGTCCTGTAGCTGAAATATCATCTCCACTTGCATAAATATTTCCTGCTGTATCTGAGCCCAAAGCATAGATTTCCCCTGCCATATACAAGGAGCCAAGTGCAGACCAATTTGTTCCATTCCATTTTGCTACTCCACTAATTGTAGCGCCTCCAGCACTATCAACACTTCCTCCTCCAACATAAACATTATCATATTTATCGATAGTCATAGCTCTAATCCATCCATCAACCAAGCCTAAAGAAGACCAATTTGTTCCATCCCATTTTGCTACTGGACTCGTATAAACTAATCCAGCCATACTAAATCCTCCTCCGAGATATACATTCTGCTCGCTGTCAATTTCCACTTCATTCACCCATTCATTCACTCCATCTGCAAGTGCAGACCAACTAACACCGTTCCATTTTGCAACATTATTAACTGG
The DNA here is from genome assembly GCA_964456225.1 of uncultured Chitinophaga sp. Classification (GTDB taxonomy): domain Bacteria; phylum Bacteroidota; class Bacteroidia; order 2-12-FULL-35-15; family 2-12-FULL-35-15; genus 2-12-FULL-35-15. The sequence continues at coordinate 9,733 of CAYWAV010000041.1, forward strand.
CACTCCTCCTGCAGAATATAAACGTCCAGCGATGTACAAATTATTCAAAGTGTCCGTAGCTATTGCATACACTGATCCTCCAGGCGTACCGCTGCCAAGTGAATCCCAATTTGTTCCATCCCACTTTGCAATATTATAAGCCGGATTACCGCCTGCAGTAGAAAAAACACCTCCTGCATAAAGAATCCCATTTCTATCAAACGCTAGATCGAATACCCAATAATCCATACCTGAGCCCAAAGGATGCCAATTGATTCCATCCCATCTAGCAATACGATTCGCTTGAATTCCACCGATATGCGTAAACCTACCAGCGACATAAATATCACCGTTCGGGGCTTCAATAATAGATTCTATACCATCACTTGCGCCATTTCCAAATGCGAGCCATTTGCTTCCATTCCAATGTGCTATCCCATTTGTATATATAGAGGAAGGTGTAGATGGAATTGAATCCTGTCCTCCAGCTAAGTATAAATCATAATTATGAATAGCTAATGAACCACCTCCAGAAGAAGATGAGGTAAAAGTTGTCCAACTAGTTCCATCCCACTTTGAAATTTGATACGGAGGAGAACCTTCAACAGCAAGCAAATTTTCATTCACATCAAACTCAATTGCATTTACAGAAACGAATGAACTTACTCCAACTGCTGACCAATTCAAACCATCCCATTTTGCAATTCCATTTACAGTGATTCCTCCTGCAAGTGTAAATATTCCACCTACAAATAAATTATTATTTTCATCGATTGAAAGTGCGTTCACGGTATTGTTTATTCCTGTTCCTAATGAAGACCAAGCACTACCATCCCACATTGAAAGATAACCAGTAAAAATTCCACTAGCGAATACAAAATTATTTGTATCGACTGCAACTTTTCTAACAAGTGCGCTAAACCCAATTCCTAAAGCAGACCAACTGCTTCCATTCCATTTTGCGATTCTATTTGCAGCGACTCCGCCAATTGAAGTAAAGCTTCCGCCAACAATAATATTATTATTTGCATCGAAAGCAATTGAATAAACACCTCCTGACGTTGTTCCTGTTCCAACTGATGCCCACACGCTTCCATCCCATTTAGCAAGAAGGAATGCCGAAACACCACCAGCTGTTGAAAAAGCTCCGCCTGCATATAATATTCCATTAGTATCAATTGCCAAACAAAGCACCGTATTATTCATTCCCGAACCAAGCGAAGTCCAATTGTTTCCATCCCATTTCGCAATTCTATTTACCAATACACCGCCAGCATAAGTAAAAGTTCCAGCAATATATAGGTTTCCATTTTTATCTACCACTGTAGAATTAATACTACCATTCGTACCTGTAGGAAGGTTCATACTATTCCAACCTAATGAACGTTGACTAGTTTGTGCATTTACATTAGAAGAAATGAAAAATAAAAAAAGAGTAAAACAGAATTGAATTAACTTCATTGGATCGTTTATAACTATTGTTTTATGAATTTACTTGATAAACGTTTTTGTCCATCTAATCTTTTAGCTGAAATAAAATATACTCCTGTTGCTAAATGTGAAATTGAAATTATTGAATTGGTATTTATAAATTTTTGTTCTTCACCCAAAGTATTATAAATGACAACTTCATAGTCATTGATATTTTCTCCATCAATTGAGATATTAATTTCTGATGAAGCAGGATTAGGATAAAGAAACAATTTGGAATATGAAATTTGCAATTCATCAACTCCTACATTACAATTTGCTATTTCACAACCATTGCTATCTACTTTTACAACCCAAGCATCTTGCCCAACAACATTTCCAGAGCCTGTCATTATAAAACCATTATCACTTGTTAGTTTTACATCATAAATATAATTTTGATTACTGGGATTTGCATAATAAGTTCGCAACCATTGCTGATTTCCTAAACTATCTATCTTCAATAGCACCCCAATAGGATTAGCACCTAGCATAGTATGTCCTGAAATAGCCATACTTCCATCATTCAGAATAACAGGAATAGAATAAAGCCAATCATTGTTAGTTCCACCATAATCTTTTTGCCAAACAACTCCTCCACTTTTGTTTGTTTTTAAAACACAACATTGATCTCCAAAACCTGCTAATGCAATAGCTCCGGTCAAAATATATGTACTATCAGACAATTGTTTAACAAAACACACACCTTTTGTTCCTGAATATGTCTGCTCCCATTGAAAATTTCCGTTAGAATCAGTTTTTACTAAGTGAAACAAATTAGATTTTCGACCTGACAAAATAAATCCACCATCTAAAGTCGTTTGTCCTGAAATACATTCTTCTGTTGCTGTTGTTCCATAATTCTGTTGCCATACAAAATTTCCATTTTTATCAATTTTAATTAGATAAAAATCCGAAGCAGGCCCCATACTATAACTTTGTGTCACCCCCATCAAAACAAAACCACTATCAAGGGTTTGACAAACAATATTTGCATTGTCAAAACCAATACCACCAAAGGTCTTAGTCCATAAAGTATCTCCAGCTTCAGTTAATTTTACTACGAATGCATCGGCATTCGTTAAAGTACTATCGTAAAATACACCCGCTTGCACTAAATTACCGTCAAAACATTTAATAAGTGACCCCGATATAGCAGTATAATAAGCACAATTTAATTTAAAGTATTGTTTATGAAATAGCGTATCTCCAAAAGAATTTATTTTTATAAACTGTAATGCTCCGAAAGAAGACGAATAGAATTTCGTTGTGCTAATCAAAAAATCACCATTGCTATATTCATAACTGCTACTAGCCGCATTATTATGAGTATTTGTCTGATCATAATCATACAGCTTATTAAAATAACTTTGGGCTGAAGTAAGCCCCACTAGTATATTAAATAATAAAAGTATTACTAATTTTATTCTCATTGGGTTAAAATCATTTTATTGCCTTTAATTTTTACTCCTTCAGAGTTTGTCATATAATAAAAATAAACTGCATTATTCAGGTCTGTCGTTCGAAAAGAAATATTGTTAACACCTTTTTCCAATTTGTATTTTGCTATGATTTTTCCCATTACATCACTAATAATCAACTCGACAGGCGCATCATTTTCGCCAACAACTGCTTTAATAGTAGTTTCTCCCGAAAAAGGATTTGGAAAATTCATCAAGTCCGAATCAAGAATTTTTTCTTCTATTGCAGAAACATCGTTACTTGTTGTCATTGTACGTTCATCTAAACTAACATCGTAAGGATATCTTGAATATTTCCGTCCCCTTGTTATAGCCAAAACATTTCTCGCTTGAATTTCTGTTTCTGCATTACTCTCTGCAATTTGATCAAGGATAGCAACTTGAGAAGAATCCATATCTAACCATCTTTTATTGTTTTCAGAAAGGTATAAACGAATTGCATTTATTTTACATTTATTACTTTGCACTGTCCCTTCTTTATATTGAATTTCAGTTAAACAATCATGAGCTTCTACATAATCACCATTATCTATTAGCACTGGTAATAATTCATGTAATCCATAAAGAGTAGTATCTTTTTTTGAAATAGACCTTACACTATCTTTTACATCAATTTGTAAATATGCTTGCTTAAGTTTAACTCGTGCTAATTTTGCCTGATACATGTAATAGTCTAGCTCTCTTTCCTTTTCATTTCTTGCTGATATTCCTGTTTGTGCAGACAAAATATTATTTAAAATTCCCGAAGGAAGTCCAGAATTTTGAACTTCTTCTAAAACCAATGCAGTAACAGGTGAATTAGCAATTATGATTTGTTTTAAATGCCCTGGAGGAAGCGGATTGCTTCTATTAATTGTTGCTAACAAAACCACATCACTTAAATATGGCGACTTACTGAGCAATAAATTTTTTAATTGCCCAGCAGAAATTGAGCTGTTTATTTGATTAAGCAAAAAACCTGTGTTGCCACCATCAATAATTTCTTTATATGAAATTAGTATTGTACTTAATGCAATTTGTGCATCATTATCAATAGTAGTTAAGCAAGGTATAGTTAAACATGAAACAAGATTCGATAGACATGGATTAGGAGCACCGGTAGAAAAACAACCATTATCTGAACTAGGATTAGGAAAATTTGTACATGAAAATTTAAATGGTTGGTCAGAATAGTAAAAATCACTATACATAGACAATCCATAAGCATTTATAATGTCACTATCAAACCATAATTCTTCATATGGCATACCACAACCAGCAGAATAATTATTTCCTGCTTGTTCTTCTGGCAAACCGCATAATCCTTGATCACGTAAAAATCCTAATTCTGAAATCGTTGCATTTCCAACGACCGTGACATCTTTGTCTACTCTTGTATTAAATTCATTACAACCATAATACAACCCAGAACCAGTACCTGCTCCGCCTTTGTTATCTAATTCGGTTTGTAAGTTTACGTTCAAATTGTTAAAACTATTTTTGTACAAATAGCCAATCCCTCCGCCAGTCTTTGGAGCACCCAATGGGCTGCCACTACAATTATTGGCAACAATACCATAATTATATGAGTCGCTACTCGCACCTGGACTAGTAGTTCCATAATTCGAAAACGTATTTTCTTCTGCAGTATAATTTGTTGCGCCAACTAAATACAATCCAACAGGTTTATTGTACCCTCTTATTGATGTATTATTGATTAAAATTGAATTATTGGAAGAAGCTGGTATAGTAAAATCGTTAAGATTGATTTGGGACAAATTAGTCCCCTCAAGAACAAGACCATGAACATTCTCTAAAAAATGATTTCCAACAACATCAACATACCTTGGCGTACCTGTAGAAATTGCATGAACTCCAACACTCAAATTTTTAAATGTATTTGATATTGTTCCTTCCTGCAAATGAATCTCTGCATCTATACCATAAATTCCTGTACCTCTTAAATCTGCATCAAACAAAGGTAATCCCATTGATGTGGCACTATTTTCAAATGTACAATTACTTATTCTTACTCTTTTTACGTCATTCAAAATAATATGCTTGTCACCACCAATTGGCCTTCCACCTGCGGCAACATAATATGGGTCATTGAGTTTTCTTGTAGTTTCGAACTTACAATTTACAAAAGCACTTGTGTAATTTAAAACAGTACTGGTGAAAGTATTTAAATTAACAAACGGAATAAATTCTGCATCGACATAATTGTTTCTAAATGTTGCAGATACAGCATTAACTACGCCCCCAGCATCATTTGTTGCAACATTTCCATCTCCCATTTTAATAGCTGTTCTTGCGTTTTCAATTAATACATTATTTAAATGCAAAAAACCTTGAGTTGTCAAAGAGATTGGACTGGGGCCTTGAAACGTAACACCATCACCAATAACTTGAATTCCTTCCCACATAGATTTTTCGCAAAATTCAATATTTGTAAAAACTGCTTCAGATCCAGCGACAGCATTTACAATTAATTTTGCATTTGGCTCAATAACTATTTTTCCTGTTTCTCCAAACGCAAGTTTTACGGCACCATTGATTGTAAGTGTATTTCCACTTCTAATTATTATAGTCCCACCTATTTCAATTCTTCCATCAAGACTTGCATCAAGCTCTGTAAGAATATTTGAAGGCGTCCAAGTTTTATTCGTAGTGATTTCGTAGTCACCAACAATATCAAATTTTGCATTGTTGTAACAATTAAATGGACAATTAGCATATGATAATATTGGAGTAAAGGCATTGTGTATTATCCCTCCTGTGCTAACTATTTCATAATGACGTCCATCTAATTCCACTGAATTATAAAAAAGTTCAGCACCAGTTTCTACAATAATTTTTACATCAAACAATCTAACACATGGCTCAATAACCAGAGTACTTCCACTTTTCACTCGATAGTACGAAAAATATCCATCATTTGCACCCACTTCATCACAAAGTACGTTTAGAGTATTTTCCGAAATAATATCCTGGGGATGATGATATAAATTTTGAGGATCTCCCGCTTCAACTTGTGCAACTGTTGGATAAATACCATTTACAGTTTTGAAAGTATAACCTGATGGGAAAGTTAAAATTTTACTTTCGGGAGTAGTATTGTATGGTTGATTTAAATCTATTGCGACATCAGATGGATTGTAAATAATTTTTTCAGATGGGTTTAAAATATTTAAATCAAAACTTCTGTCAATCACATATTGATGAGGTATTCCAGGTTGAGGAGAATGATCTGGTAATGTTCCTGCTGCACCTTGTCCCATATGACTACCTAACAATACTTGAAGAACAGTACCTGGTTCAGGTCTAATGTAATCTTCTAATAAACCTCCAGATGGAGGAATATGAGTTTGACAATTTGAAGGTGTTTGAAGCATTGGAAAATATTCAATCGTATTTAAAGACGTAGCGCTCGTCTGAGGATACCAGGTTGGAAATATTGCAACATCATGTTCACTTTCGCCTGTCGAAGTATTTGTCCCTTTAAATGGATAATAACTCATTCTCCCTCTTGTGTGATCAAGTACAAAAGAAAAACTATCAACAATTGGCTGCGTTTCATCGCCACAATGCATATAAAAGGTATGCTTTAGAATAGTATGAGGATAAAAAACTCTATCGTCATGAAATTCATCTCCAAATTTGGGAATACCTTGACTAGCTAATGTTGAATAATGAGTATTATCCTCAACAAAAGGAGAAATTGGATCATCGTATATACCAGAAAACTCTCTTCGTAATAAATAATTATTAGTAAACGAAACACCTGTTGCTGGAGGTAAACTCGAAGTGTTTCTAATCCAAGCTTTTTGAGTTCCAACATAAGGAAATTGGTCGTCTGGCATACGAAGAATTCTGAAAGGAGTAGAAGGAAAAAATGTTTGACAAGAAAAACAATTTGGAGTAAACGGAAACGAAACCGCTTCAATTTTATATGTGATTGTATTTGAATTTAGTGCAGAGCTATAAACCCATGGATGTCCACCTACTCCCGAAGCGGGATATTTTTCAAGAAAAATTTGATACTCCCCAGTATAGCCAACCAAAACATCTCCTATAATAGGATCTGAACTAAGTGGATCTAATGCTGCATATGGACATACTATATTATTAAAATAAGTATCATAAGTATTTTGTGCTTTGACATTAACAAAAGAAAGCATAAATAATGTAAATGCTAGTGGGAATATTTTTTTCATGAATTTAGATTTAACTCAAAGTCGAGTATATCAAATATAATCTATAAAATAACCAAATCCAAATTCACAAAAGAAGAGGGAAACATTTCTGTTTCCCTCTTCTTATTATTTAGCTTTCGCTTCCGTTTCGTAATTCGTATTATTCGTACAAATTAGTAACCTGCCTGACGGCAGGCAGGTTCGATGGCTACGCTTCTTCTTCTAAAGCAGCTTCTTTTTTAGAAGCCAATAAACGATCGTACTCTTCTTGTGAACCAACAATCATTTTGTCGTAAGCTCTTAAGCCTGTACCTGCAGGGATCAAATGTCCAACGATAACGTTTTCTTTTAATCCTAATAAGTAATCTACTTTTCCGCTTACAGCAGCTTCGTTCAGAACTTTTGTAGTTTCCTGGAACGATGCAGCACTCATGAAGCTATTGGTTTGCAATGATGCACGTGTGATACCTTGTAACACTTGGCTTGATGTAGCAGGAACTGCTTCACGAGCCTCGATGATTTTCATATCTCTGCGTTTCAATGAAGAATTTTCATCTCTCAATTTACGTGCACTGATAATTTGACCAGCTTTGTATAAGGTTGAATCACCCGGCTCAAGAATAAGAACTTTAGCATATAAGTTATCGTTCTCTTTCATGAACTCCGATTTGTTCACCAATTGTTTTTCTAAGAAGATTGTATCACCCGCTTCGCTGATGTCTACTTTACGCATCATCTGACGAACGATTACTTCAAAATGTTTGTCGTTGATTTTCACACCTTGTAAACGGTAAACCTCTTGTACCTCATTTACCAAATACTCTTGAACAGCAGTTGGTCCTTTGATAGCTAAGATATCGCTTGGTGTGATTGCACCATCAGATAATGGCTCACCCGCTTTGATGAAATCATTTTCCTGAACAAGGATGTGTTTAGATAATTGAACTAAGTATGTTTTCTTTTCACCAGTACGTGATTCAACATGTACCTCACGGTTACCACGTTTGATTTTACCGAAAGAAACGATACCATCAATTTCAGAAACAACAGCAGGGTTACTTGGGTTACGTGCTTCAAACAATTCAGTTACACGAGGTAAACCACCCGTGATATCACCTGTTTTACCAGATGAACGAGGAATCTTAACAAGGATTTGACCTGCTTCAATTTTAGCAGAATCGCCTACAATGATGTGAGCTCCAACCGGAATGTTATATGTACGTAATGTTTCTTTGCTAACAACAATTTTGATAGAAGGGTTCTTAGATTTATCACGACTTTCAACAATAACTTTTTCTTTAAAGCCTGTTTGTTCATCGGACTCTTCACGGAAAGTAATACCTTCTTCAACGTTATCAAATTCAATTTTACCTGCAAATTCAGAAACGATAACAGCGTTATACGGATCCCAATCACAAATTAAATCTCCTTTTTTAACTTTCGACAAATGTTTCACATAAGCTTGTGAACCATAAGGAATATTTCCTGTTGTTAAAACAATTTTTGTGTTTGCATCAATGATGCGCATCTCAGCAGAACGACCAATAACAACATCAACGGTTTGTCCATCAGGATTTTTACGTTTCACTGTTTTTAATTCGTCAATTTCGATGATACCATCATATTTTGCTTCAATTTTACTTGCAGTAGTTGTGTTAGATGCAGTACCTCCAACGTGGAATGTACGCAATGTTAACTGTGTACCTGGCTCACCAATTGATTGCGCTGCGATAACACCTACTGCCTCACCTCTTTGAACCATGCGGCCTGTAGCCAAGTTACGTCCGTAACATTTTCCACAAACACCGCTCTTACTTTCGCAGGTTAATACCGAACGAATTTCAACTGATTCAATTGGAGAGTCTGCAATAATTTTAGCATAATCTTCTGTTACTTCTTCACCTGCACCAATAATTAAATCTCCAGTTAAAGGATTATAAACATCGTGTACAGCTGTTCTACCTAAGATTCTATCGTATAACGATTCAACTACTTCATCATTTTTCTTCAATGGAGTTGCAATCAATCCACGTAAAGTACCACAATCTTCAACTGTGATAATAACATCTTGAGCAACGTCAACTAAACGTCTTGTTAAATATCCAGCATCCGCTGTTTTCAAGGCTGTATCGGCCAAACCTTTACGAGCACCGTGAGTAGAAATAAAATACTCAAGGATGGATAAACCTTCTTTAAAGTTAGAGATAATTGGATTTTCAATGATCTCTCCACCACCTGCACCTTTTTGTGGTTTCGCCATCAATCCACGCATTCCACCCAACTGACGAATTTGTTCTTTAGAACCACGGGCTCCTGAATCCAACATCATGTAAACCGGGTTGAAACCTTGACGATCGTTTGTCAATGTGTTCAATACTTTCGCAGTGATGCGAGAGTTTGTATGTGTCCAGATATCAATTACCTGATTGTAACGCTCGTTGTTGGTAATGAAACCCATGTTGTAGTTTGCAACTACTTCATCCACTTGTGCGTTTGCATCAGCAATCATTTTACCTTTATCTTCAGGAACCATTACGTCACCCAAGTTAAAAGATAAACATCCGCGGAAGGCACTCATGAAACCTAATGTTTTCATTTCATCAAGAAACTTAGCTGTTTTAGCCATACCTGTTTCTTTAACGATGTTACCAATAATATCACGTAAAGATTTTTTAGTCAACAATTCATTAATGAAACCAACTTCTTTTGGAACTACTTGATTAAACAAGATACGACCAACAGTAGTTTCAACTAATTTGTTTGCAACAGTATCTCCTTCTTTCACAGCCAAACGAACTTTCACCCAAGCATGTAAATCAACACGTTTTTCGTTGTAAGCAATAATAGCTTCTTCTGGAGAATAAAAAGTTAATCCTTCACCTTTTACTATTTCTTCTTTTGTTGTTTTCTTTCCTTTGGTCATGTAGTAAAGACCAAGCACCATGTCTTGAGAAGGAACGGCAACCGGAGCACCATTCGCAGGGTTCAAGATATTGTGAGAAGCAAGCATCAACAATTGCGCTTCCAAAATAGCAGCATGTCCCAATGGAACGTGAACCGCCATTTGATCCCCGTCAAAATCCGCGTTAAACGCAGTACACGTTAATGGGTGCAATTGAATCGCTTTTCCTTCAATTAATTTTGGTTGGAAAGCTTGGATACCTAATCTGTGCAATGTCGGAGCTCTGTTCAAAAGAACTGGATGTCCTTTCAAAATGTTTTCCAAAATATCCCAAACGATAGGTTCTTTTTTATCAACTATTTTCTTTGCAGATTTTACAGTCTTCACAATACCACGCTCAATCATTTTACGAATGATAAATGGTTTGAATAATTCTGCTGCCATATCTTTTGGCAATCCGCACTCATGTAATTTTAATTCTGGTCCAACAACAATTACCGAACGTGCAGAATAATCGACACGTTTACCAAGTAAGTTTTGACGGAAACGACCTTGCTTTCCTTTTAATGAATCAGATAAAGATTTTAAAGCTCTGTTAGATTCAGTTTTAACAGCGTTTGATTTACGTGAGTTATCGAACAATGAATCCACTGCTTCTTGTAACATACGTTTTTCGTTACGCAAGATTACTTCCGGAGCTTTGATTTCGATTAATCGTTTCAAACGGTTGTTACGGATAATAACTCGTCTGTATAAATCGTTCAAATCAGAAGTTGCAAAACGACCACCATCCAATGGAACGAGTGGACGCAATTCTGGTGGAATAACCGGAACAATTTTTACAATCATCCACTCTGGACGATTTTCTACATTTTGATTTGCGTGACGGAAACTTTCAACAACTTGCAAACGTTTCAATGCTTCGTTTTTACGTTGTTGAGATGTTTCTGTATTTGCTTTCAAACGTAAGTCGAATGATAAACCATCTAAATCAACACGACTCAAAAGTGCTTGTAATGCTTCAGCACCCATCTTCGCGATGAATTTATTTGGATCGTTATCATCTAAATATTGATTTTCTTTTGGAAGTGTATCTAAAATATTTAAATATTCTTCTTCAGATAAAAAATCTAAATAGCTAATTCCATCAGCAGCTTTAACACCAGCACTTACTACAACATAACGTTCGTAATAAATGATCATGTCCAACTTTTTAGTTGGAAGCCCTAATAAATAACCAATTTTGTTTGGTAATGATTTGAAATACCAGATATGAGCAACAGGCACAACTAAATTGATGTGTCCCATTCTTTCTCTACGTACTTTTTTCTCAGTTACTTCAACACCGCAACGGTCACAAACAATTCCTTTGTAACGGATACGTTTATATTTTCCACAAGCACATTCCCAATCTTTAACAGGTCCGAAAATTCTTTCACAAAACAATCCACCCATTTCTGGTTTGTATGTTCTGTAATTGATGGTTTCTGGTTTTACAACTTCACCGCTTGAGCGTTCCAAAATTGCTTCTGGTGACGCAAGGCTGATTGTAATTTTCGAGAAGTTACTTTTTAATTTGATGTCTCTTTTGAAAGCCATGTTTATTATCAGTTTAAAAAAGTTAAAAAGTTAAAAGTTCAAAGTTGTTGGTCTAAAGTCTGCTCCAAGGGAGCAAACTTTAAACTTTAAACTTTTATTTAGTCAAGTGAAATATTTAATCCTAATCCTCTTAACTCATGCAACAATACGTTGAATGATTCAGGGATACCTGGAGTTGGCATATTTTCACCTTTAACAATAGCTTCATAAGCTTTTGCACGTCCTACAACGTCATCCGACTTGATAGTAAGGATTTCCTGAAGAATGTTGGCAGCACCAAAAGCTTCAAGAGCCCAAACCTCCATCTCACCAAAACGCTGACCTCCGAATTGAGCTTTACCGCCCAATGGTTGTTGCGTGATAAGAGAGTATGGTCCGATTGAACGAGAGTGCATCTTATCATCCACCATGTGACCAAGTTTCAACATGTAGATAATACCTACAGTTGCTGGTTGATCAAACTTCTCACCTGTTCCACCATCTGTTAAGAATGTACGACCGAAGCGAGGTAAACCTGCTTTGTCTGTCCACTCATTCAACTGATCGGTAGTAGCTCCATCAAAAATTGGGGTGAAGAATTTTTCTCCTAATTTTTGTCCAGCCCAAGCAAGAACGGTTTCATAAATCTGACCTAAGTTCATACGAGAAGGTACACCAAGTGGATTCAATACGATATCTACTGGAGTTCCATCATCTAAGAACGGCATGTCTTCATCACGAACGATACGAGCAACAATACCTTTGTTACCGTGACGACCAGCCATTTTATCACCTACTTTTAACTTACGTTTTTTAGCTATGTACACTTTTGCAAGTTGTACAATACCAGCAGGTAATTCATCACCGATTGTAACAGCAAACTTTTTACGTTTAAATGCACCTAATAAATCGTTGTACTTGATACTGTAGTTGTGTAACAACATTTTAATTTTGTCGTTCACATCTTTATCAGTCGTCCATTTACTAGCATTCACATTTGAAAAATCGATTTTCTCTAAACTTTTTTGAGTGAATTTCACACCTTTTGCAACTACTTCTTCTTTTAGGATATTGATAACACCTTGAGAAGTTTTTCCGTTAACTAAAGTGAAAAGTTTTTCAATCAATCTATTTTTAAGTGCAGCAATTTCAATTCCGTGCTCTTTATCAATTTTATCTAGCAATGGTTTTTCTTCTGCTTTCGATTTTTTATCTTTAATTGCTCTTGAGAACAATTTTTTATCGATTACAACACCACGCAATGATGGAGGCGCTTTCAAAGAAGCATCTTTAACGTCACCAGCTTTGTCACCAAAGATGGCACGTAAAAGTTTTTCTTCTGGAGAAGGATCTGTTTCACCTTTCGGAGTAATTTTTCCGATTAGGATATCACCTTCTTTTACTTCAGCACCAACGCGAATCAATCCGTTTTCATCCAAGTCTTTTGTAGCCTCTTCAGAAACGTTAGGAATATCAGAAGTTAATTCTTCTAATCCACGTTTTGTATCACGAACTTCCAATGCATACTCATCGATGTGAACAGATGTAAAAATATCTTCACGAGCAACGCGCTCAGAAATTACAATCGCATCCTCAAAGTTGTAACCTTTCCAAGGCATAAATGCCACTTTCATGTTACGCCCAAGAGCTAATTCACCATTTTGAGTTGCATAACCATCACACAATACTTGTCCTTTAATTACTTTCTCCCCTTTCTTAACGATTGGTTTCAAGTTGATACAAGTACTTTGGTTGGTTTTACGGAATTTAGTTAATTGGTAACGTTTGATATCATCGTCAAAGCTGATTAAACGATCAGCATCCGTGCGGTTGTAACGGATAACAATTTCGTTAGCATCAACATATTCAACAACACCTTCGCCTTCAGCATTCACCAATACACGTGAATCACGTGCTACTAGTGGCTCAAGACCAGTTCCTACAATTGGCGCTTCAGGACGTAACAATGGTACAGCCTGACGTTGCATGTTAGAACCCATCAATGCACGGTTGGCATCATCATGCTCCAAGAACGGAATCAATGATGCAGCAATCGAAGCAATTTGATTTGGCGCAACGTCCATCAATTGTAATTTCTCCGGTTCAACAACTGGAAAATCTCCTTCGTAACGAGCTTTAACTTTCGCTTCTAAGAATTTACCTTTTGCATCCACAGGAGCATTTGCTTGTGCAATAGTTTTAGAATCTTCTTCTTCAGCACTTAAATAAGTAACTGATTTTTCCATATCCACTCTACCTTTGGTAACAGTCATATATGGTGTTTCGATGAATCCTAATTTATTGATTTTAGCGAATACACACAAAGAAGAAATCAAACCAATGTTTGGTCCCTCAGGAGTTTCAATAGTACACAAACGACCGTAGTGTGTATAGTGAACGTCACGAACCTCGAAACCAGCACGCTCACGGGATAAACCTCCTGGCCCAAGTGCCGAAAGTCTACGCTTGTGCGTGATTTCTGCAAGAGGGTTGGTTTGATCCATAAATTGAGACAACTGATTTGTTCCGAAGAACGAGTTGATAACCGATGACAATGTTTTAGCATTGATCAAATCGGTTGGCGTGAACACTTCATTATCACGAACGTTCATACGCTCACGGATAGTACGAGCCATACGAGCAAGACCAACTCCGAATTGAGAGTACAATTGTTCACCAACAGTACGAACACGTCTGTTACTTAAGTGGTCAATATCATCCACATCTGCTTTAGAGTTGATCAATTCGATCAAGTACTTAATGATGCAAATAATATCTTCTTTAGTTAATGTTTTAGTTGTAGAAGGTGTGTTCAGATTCAATTTTTTATTAATTCTGTAACGACCAACTTCACCAAGATCATAACGCTTATCAGAGAAAAATAATTTATCAATGATACCACGAGCTGTTTCTTCATCAGGTGGTTCAGCGTTACGCAATTGGCGATAGATATGTTCAACCGCTTCTTTTTCAGAATTGGAAGTATCTTTTTGTAATGTGTTATAGATGATGGCATAGTCACCAGCATTCACATCTAATTTGTGAAGGATTACTGATTTAACGTTTGCATCAACTATCATATCGATGTGATTGTTATCTAAGATTGTTTCGCGGTCGATAATTACCTCGTTACGTTCAATAGAAACAACTTCACCAGTATCTTCATCTACGAAATCTTCAATCCATGTTTTCAAAACACGTGCAGCCAATTTACGGCCTACTGCAGATTTCAGGGCAGCTTTGCTAACTTTTAATTCATCAGCCAAGCCGAATATTTCAAGGATTTGTTTATCACTTTCAAATCCGATAGCTCTTAACAATGTTGTAACCGGTAATTTTTTCTTACGATCGATGTAAGCATACATTACGCTATTAATGTCCGTTGCAAACTCAATCCATGATCCTTTGAAAGGGATAACACGAGCTGAATACAACTTAGTACCATTAGCGTGACGGCTTTGACCGAAGAACACACCCGGTGAACGGTGCAATTGAGATACGATAACGCGTTCAGCTCCATTGATAACGAAAGTACCTTTTGGAGTCATGTACGGAATAGTACCTAAATACACATCCTGCACGATTGTTTCAAAATCTTCGTGTTCAGGATCGGTACAATACAAACGTAATTTCGCTTTAAGCGGAACACTGTATGTTAATCCACGCTCGATACATTCATCAAGAGAATAACGAGGAGGGTCAACAAAATAATCTAAGAATTCAAGCACGAAATTATTTCGTGCATCGGATATTGGAAAGTTCTCTGCGAAAACTTTAAATAATCCTTCGTTCTGGCGATTTTCAGAAGTTGTTTCTAACTGAAAAAAGTCTTGGAACGATTGAAGTTGAATATCTAAAAAATCAGGGTAATCGATCTGACTTTTAATAGATGCAAAACTTATTCTTTGCGGTTTTTTAGTTTGAGCCAAGGTGCTTAAGTATTAGGTTCAATTTGCAAGGTGTGCTTGTTAGTTGAACGAGGTTAATAAGAAAAAACGATTATAATCACCATTAAAGTCAATCGCCTCATCATCCCGAAGGTTCGGGGTGATGAGGATTTGACTATAAATTGTGTATTAGAAACAGCTTATTTAATCTCAACTTTAGCTCCTGCTTCTTCTAATTGTTTTTTAATTGATTCTGCTTCTTCTTTAGAAACACCTTCTTTAAGTGGTTTTGGTGCACCGTCAACAAGATCTTTAGATTCTTTCAAACCTAATCCTGTTAAATCTTTTACGATTTTTACAACACCTAATTTAGCTGCACCTGCTTCAACTAAAATTACATCAAAAGATGTTTTAGCTGCTGCTGCTTCTCCGCCACCGCCTGCCGCTACAACTACTGCTGCTGCTGCTGGTTCGATACCGTACTCATCCTTAAGGATTGTTGATAATTCTTGCACTTCTTTCACAGTTAAATTTACTAACTGTTCAGCAATTGCTTTTACGTCTGCCATTGTATTTGATTTTTAAATTTATTACTAATTAATTTTTTGTTTCACCGTTTTGCTACTGCTATCCGGTTTTGATTCTACTTAAACTGTTGTAAACTAAGCTGCGTCTTTTTTCTCTGCATTTGCTTGCAAAGCACCAATAACACGTTTAGCTGGAGACTGAAGTAATCCAATAACGTCAGCGATAAGTTCATTTTTGCTCTTAATGTTTGCAAGAGTTTCTAATTCACCATCACCAATGTAAATGTTTTCTTCAACGAAAGCTGCTTTCAAAAGTGGCTTATCGTTTTTCCTTCTAAACTCTTTAATTAATTTCGCAGGAGCATTTCCTACTTCTGTAAACATTAATGCAGTAGCGCCTTTTAATGCAGGAATTAATCCTGTTAAGCGACTATCAGCTGCTTGTTCCAATGCTTTTTGTAGCAATGAATTTTTCACAACTGTCATTGTAATGTTTTTTTCGAAGCAAGATCTTCTCAATTGATTTACTTTTTCAACAGTTAAAGAAGAACAATCCGCCAAGTAGATTTTTGTATTCGCATTTAACTGCTCTACTAACGATTCGATGATCTTTGTTTTATCTTCTCTTTTCATTTCTTTTTGTTTTTACACCTTTTCTTTTTTGAAAGATTAGGTGAGGTTTTTCTGCTTAGTGGAAGCCAAGGCAGATGTTAGTTTGTTTTAAAATTATTGCCCTAAGAATTTGCTGTCAATTTCGATACTTGGGCTCATTGTTGAGCTCATGTAAATACTTCTAACATACTGTCCTTTTGCTGATGAAGGCTTTAATTTCATAATTGATTGTAACAATTCATTTGCGTTATCCGCAATTTTGCTGCTATCAAAAGATGCTTTAGCAACAAGGGCTTGAACAATACCCGCTTTATCTACTTTAAAATCTATTTTTCCATTTTTTGCTTCCGTAACTGCTTTACCAATTTCCATAGTAACTGTTCCAGTTTTCGGGTTAGGCATTAATCCACGAGGCCCTAAAACGCGACCCAATGCACCAACTTTACCCATAACTGAAGGCATAGTAATGATTACGTCAACATCTGTCCAACCACCTTTGATTTTTTCGATGTACTCATCTAATCCAACGAAGTCAGCTCCTGCAGCTTTTGCTTCTGCTTCTTTATCTGGAGTTACTATTGCAAGAACGCGCAATACTTTACCAGAACCATGAGGCAATGAAACTGAACCACGCACCATTTGGTTTGCTTTACGAGGATCAACTCCTAAGCGAACACTGATGTCGATAGATGCATCAAATTTTGCTGTTGTGATTTCTTTAACGATTTTAGCAGCTTCTGCTAAACTGTACGCTTTTGTAGAATCGTACTTAGAAAGCGCAAGCTTTCTGTTTTTTGAAATTTTTGTCATTTTATTAAAATTATGATGTGCAAACGGCTTACTTTATTCGGCCTCCATCAGGTTAATGCAATTTTAGCGTTTTTGAATTTTAGAATTTTAGAATTAAAACTTCCAAAAATCTAGAACTCAAAAAATCTTACTTTTTCTTAAGTGGAGATTCACCGGTAATGGTCATTCCCAAGCTACGTGCAGTTCCTGCAACCATGCTCATTGCTGATTCAATTGTAAAACAATTTAAATCGGGCATTTTGCCTTCAGCAACAGTACGAATTTGCTCCCAAGAAACGTTACCAACTTTTAAGCGGTTAGATTCTTTTGACCCTTGTTTGATTTTTGTTATCTCTAACAAAGTCACAGCAACAGGAGGGTGCTTTAAAATGAATTCGAATGTTTTATCAGCGTATACAGTAATAATAACTGGAGTTACTTTTCCTGTTCTATCTTGTGTTCTAGCATTAAATTGCTTACAGAACTCCATAATGTTCACACCTTTTGCACCTAATGCCGGTCCGATTGGAGGTGAAGGATTTGCTGCTCCACCTTTTATTTGCAACTTAATCATTGCACTTACTTCTTTTGCCATTTCTCTTTTTTAGTTTTTAAGATTCAAGTTTAAAGTTTTTACTTTTCCTTGATGTTTTATTTACTCTGAAGTTTTTTGTGTTCAACTGTCACGAAGCCGGTGGAAGCCAGGCTTTTTTTTAAACTTACTTCTTTTATTAATTCTCTTTCTCTACTTCTAAGTAACCTAATTCTAATGGAGTTTTTCTTCCAAAGATTTTTACCATTACTTCTAATTTCTTTTTCTCTTCAATTACTCTTTCAATTGTTCCTGTGAAACCATTGAATGGGCCATTGATTACTTTAACTGTTTCACCAACAATAAAAGGAATGCTTATTTGTGCATCTGTTTCTGCTAAATCATCAACCGTTCCTAAGATACGATTCACCTCAGCCAAACGCATCGGAACTGGAGCACCGCCTTTAGTTTCACCTAAAAATCCGATAACACCGGTAATTTGTTTTATAACGTGAGCTACCTCACCCACTAATGCTGCTTCAACTAAAATATATCCACCATAAAAAGGGCGTTCTTTACTTACCTTTTTTCCGTTGCGGATTTGATAGATCTTTTCGGTCGGAATTAAAATTTGAGATACAAAATTGCTTAATCCCAAACGGTTAATCTCTACTTCAATGTATTGTTTTACTTTTTTCTCCTGACCACTGATAGCTCTTACCACATACCATTTTTTAACAGTGTCGGTTTTTGTTTGCTCGCTCATTTCTTTAAACTCTTATTTATTAAAACAACTGGTAAATAGCTTCCATTCCTTTGTTGAACGTAAAATCCATTGCAAAAACAATCAATGCAATAATGATAGAGGCGATAGCAACAACAATAGCACTGCTTTGCAATTCGCTCCAAGTTGGCCAACTCACTTTATGAAAAAGTTCGTTTGCTGTTTCATCAATATATGTTTTGAATTTGCTCATATTTTTTTTAGTTTAAAGTTTGAAAGTTCAAAGTTCAAAGTTGAAGGCATTACCCTTTTGACTTTAAAATTTTAACCTTTAACTTAATTTTGCACAGGTGGAGGGATTCGAACCCCCATCAAAGGTTTTGGAGACCCGTATGCTACCATTGCACCACACCTGTTTATTTACTCCAAAATATGTTCTAAAGAACTCAAAAAATATCCTTTTGAGACCACCCTTATATTAGTAGAAAACAGCACCCCGATATTTCGGGGCACTGTCTGTTACTAATATTGTACTATTTATTACTTAATGATTTCAGTTACCTGACCAGCTCCAACTGTTCTACCACCTTCACGGATAGCGAAACGTAAACCTTGAGTCATTGCAACCGGAACAATTAATTTTACAGTAATTGTAACGTTATCACCAGGCATAACCATGTCGCGTCCTGTTGGTAATTCAATTTCTCCTGTTACATCAGTTGTACGTAAATAGAACTGAGGACGGTATTTATTGTGGAATGGAGTGTGACGTCCACCTTCTTCTTTTTTCAAAACATAGATTTCAGCTTTGAATTCAGTATGAGGAGTGATCGTACCAGGACGAACAACAACCATACCTCTACGGATATCTTTTTTATCGATACCACGCAACAATAAACCAACGTTATCACCTGCTTCACCACGGTCAAGGATCTTACGAAACATCTCAACACCAGTAATAGTAGATTTTAATTTTTCATCTTGCATACCGATGATTTCAACCTCATCACCTGAGTTGATAACACCTGTTTCAATTTTACCTGTCGCAACTGTTCCACGACCAGTGATTGTAAACACGTCTTCAACCGGCATTAAGAAAGGCTTATCAGTTTCACGAAGAGGGATTGGAATATATGCATCAACAGCATCCATCAATTCCATAATTTTCGGCATCCACTTAGCGTCTTTGTTAAGACCACCTAATGCAGAACCTTGGATGATAGGAGTATTGTCACCATCAAATTGATAGAACGTTAACAACTCACGGATTTCCATTTCAACAAGTTCTAATAATTCTGGATCGTCAACCATATCCACTTTATTCATAAAAACAACAATTTTAGGTACACCAACCTGGCGGGCTAAAAGGATGTGTTCACGAGTTTGTGGCATTGGACCATCAGTAGCAGCAACAACTAGAATAGCCCCGTCCATTTGAGCAGCACCAGTAACCATGTTCTTCACATAATCCGCGTGACCTGGACAGTCAACGTGAGCATAGTGACGCAACGCAGTTGAATACTCCACGTGAGAAGTATTGATCGTGATACCACGTTCTTTTTCTTCAGGAGCATTATCGATAGAAGAGAAATCTCTTACTTCTGATAAACCTTTTTCAGCCAATACAACAGTGATTGCTGCGGTTAAGGTAGTTTTACCGTGGTCAACGTGACCGATAGTACCAATGTTTACGTGTGGTTTCGAACGGTCGAATTTTTCTTTAGCCATTGCTAGTTATTATTAAATTGTTATTCTATATTTATTTACTTATCAAAAATTCTTTTCAAAAATCAGAGCTGTTGATCCAGAGGTTTGCACTCTGGACGACCTCTGCTATTCCATTTCAACACCTCTTAATCAGAGCTGTTGATCCAGAGGTTTGCACTCTGGACGACCTCTGCTATTCCATT
>CAYWAV010000041.1:30398-30469 GCA_964456225.1 uncultured Chitinophaga sp.
TCAACACCTCTTAATCAGAGCTGTTGAGCAGGATTGAACTGCCGACCTCTTCCTTACCAAGGAAGTGCTCT
>CAYWAV010000042.1:0-16358 GCA_964456225.1 uncultured Chitinophaga sp.
GAACCTTGTGGATATGATCCGTTTGTTGTGCTGAAATCTATTTTCTTGGTATATATATTTGTGGTTGGGTTCCATTCAAAAATTACACCTCTGCTGTTTGCACCGCCTGTATTTGTCAAGCCATAAAATTTACCTGCAAAATAGGTGAGTTTTCCGTATGGATTTTTTCCGGTAGCATTTATCAAATCTATTTTTTTTGTATAAATGTTTGTTGCAGGATCCCAAGAAAAAATAACCCCTCCGCTACTAGCACCACCTGTGTATGCTAATCCGTAAAACACCGATCCATTTAATTCTAAAGTTCCATAAGGATTTGATCCTCCTGCTGCTGTTAAATCTACTTTTCTGGTATACACATTGCTAACAGGATCCCATTCAAAAATCACCCCTTTGTTTGTAGTACCACCATTGTATGTCATTCCGTAAAATTTACTTCCAAATAAAGTAAGAGAACCACTGGCCGATGAACCTTCTGTGGTACTTAAATCTATTTTTTTAGTAATTATATTTGTTACTGGATCCCACTCGAAAATAGTTCCTTTATTATTTACTCCTCCCAAAGTTGTCATTCCATAATACTTACCTGAAAAATATGCCAAAGATCCTTTTGGAAAATTCCCTGTAGTAGAAGAGAGATCTATCTTTTTTGTATACACATTGGAAAGTGTATCGTATTCAAAAATTACTCCCGACAAATTTGCTCCTCCGTTATAAGTCATTCCATAAAATTTGCCGTTGCCCGCATCTACCAAATCCGTCATATTAGGATCTGCTCCGGGAGCAATATTTTCGAATGAATATTCTGTAGTATGGGTACCTGAACTTGGAGTATAATTGAAGATGGTTCCGAAATCGAATGGGCCTCCAGCAGAAGCCATCCCCCATAGTTGTGGAACATGTTGTCCCATTGTAAAATTGCATACCAAAATTGCAGCAACAGTTACTATTATTCTTTTAATCATTGGAGTAGCGTATTTTTTTGCAAAATTAAGCTATTTATCTATAAATTTGAGCATTACATCGCTATTTTTTCAATAAGATGATGTTATGATTACTTTACAAAGGAGGGAAATAAAGCATTTCAATATGGGGAATATTGTCTTCTAAATACTCTTCTCCAGCGATTTCAAATCCAAAACCCAAATAAAATTTTATAAGATAGCACTGAGCGCCTATCCGTATAGGCACATTACCGTATTCTTTTTTGATAAAATCAATGGACTGTTCCATCAGTTCTTTTCCTGCTCCTGTGCCTCTTACTATATTGGAACTAATCACTCTGCCGATAGAAACTTCCTTAAAAGAAATTCCTGCAGGAACAATTCTGGAATAAACGACCAAGTTGCCATTCGAATCAAAGCCGGATAAATGCACCGATTTTAAATCTTTCCCATCTGCATCCTGATAAGCACAATTCTGTTCAACACAAAATACCTCCAAACGCAATTGCATAATTCTATACAATTCTGTTGTAGAAAGCTCATCAAATTTTTTTATGTTCCAACGAATATTCATTTTATAAATCTGATTAAAATAATCTTCTCTATCCAAGTATACAAAAGCAATCCTACAAGACAACCGAAACTGTTAGCAACAAAATCATAAACATCTGCACTTCGTTCTTCAAAAACTGCACTCTGCATCAATTCCAGCAGTCCGCCATAACTAACACAAATCAACAATGAAATCACTTTAGGTGAATGCTTGATTTTATCAAATGTTGTTTGCAGCAAAAATCCTCTGATGGTTAATACAATCAAAACAAAAAATATTCCTGCATGCACAAACTTATCGAAGCTCAATAATTCTAAAAACGAAATATGCGGAATGTCCCTTCCGGGAATTCCGCATAATACTAAAATGAGTAATGCCCAAAGCATTGCCCATTTCAAATGTTTCAAAAACATGCTATAAATTTTGATTACTGTCCGACTAAAGCTTTATAATCAGCAGCACTTAATAATGCGTCTGCTTCTGAAGCATCTTTCATTTCTACTTTAATCATCCAACCCGCTCCGTAAGGATCTTTATTCACCGATTCTGGATTTGTATCCAAACCCTTGTTTACTTCTGCAACTTTTCCTGAGATAGGCATAAACAAATCAGAAACAGTTTTCACCGCTTCTACTGTTCCAAATATTTCTTCATGTGCAAGTTCTTCACCTTCTGTAGTAATATCTACATAAACGATATCACCTAGTTCTCCTTGAGCAAATTCTGTAATTCCGATAACTGCAATATTGCCTTCTACACGAATCCACTCATGATCTTTGGTGTACTTTAAATTTTCAGGAAAATTCATCTGTTTAGTGTTTTTATAATTGAAGCACAAATTTATAGTTAATTCTATAAGTATGATTAAATTTTGAAAATTTATTTCCCCAATACTTGAATTGAGAAGACATCTCCCATCAAAACGTTCATCCCGTGTAGCAGCAAGGTATAACCTAATTCGCCAACGTTAACCTCAAACTCACACCTGCATTTGTATTGGCTGTAGGGAAAGAGTTGGACAATACTGGTCTGTTCATGATTCTATCATAAAACAAACGGATGTTTATTTTGTCGCTGATTACATAATCGGCAGAAACCTTTATAGAAATAATGTTTGTGCCTGCGGTTGACTGGCTTACCTCTTCCACAATTCGTCTGATTACCGTTTCGTTTTTACGGAAAGACAAATCAACTTTTAAGTTCAAATCACTCTTAATCGGTTTCCCCTTTATTTGAGCTTTCCCTAATGGTAAATTCGGAATCCGATATCCTAAACCACCTATAATTTCTTGTCCGGCCACCTCTGTAATGGTTTTACTGGTTAATCCCAAAGATAAGTTTCTGTCTTTTTTAAATTCGAAACTAACCAAAACACTATTCTTTAATGTCATATCTAATTTAATAAGCGGACTCCATTGTTCAGAAATAGAAACAGTGCTGATTAAATCTTTAGATAAGAAGTTGGCATTCCCTGGTACGGATGAAACAATTTCTCTAATGCTGGTATAACTATCACCTGCAACATCATTATCAATCCATAATAAATTGGTTGTGTATCCTCCAACATTGTATGACGAACGATACGAATGACTTAATGTAAACGATTTAAAATATTTTTTAATCTTTTCCATTTTTGATAACCCGTCATACGTTACTCTCCAGTTTGGTTTAGGAATTTTCGGAAAACTCTGCAGAGTAACATTGTTGGGGTTTGTTCCACCGTAAGCAGCCAGAAATGCAGGAATCAAAACATCCTGAGAAGTAGAGTTGTATCCTTCTGCGAATCCATCAATGGTTCCGTTTGAGGCCGGATTTTCACCTCTACGTGCAGAAATATTTGCTCTGGCATCCAGAAATTTTTGAAACGTAACTTCTCCATCTTTCACAAAAGATGTTTTGTAAGACATGAACGACATGCTGAAATTACCCGTTTCCATAGGAAGCTTTCCAACAAAATGATCCACATATTCTCCCGGGCCAACACTATCGTTCGGTGTCCATCTATAAAATTCACTGTTGCTTTTTGCCTGAGTACGTGTTGCTGTCAACTCAATTTTTAAATCAGGCAAGGGTTCCAGATTGGCTCGAATGTTTAAATTCTGACTTTGTGTTTTTGTATAAGGTGTGTTGAGCGACTGCGTTTTGACCAGCCAATTCTTTTCAACTGCTTCATCACGAATATCTCTTTGGCTACCAAAAACAAAACCTGCTGTTGGTCCCTGGAAATTTTTATCCATTCCAAACATATTAGTAGCCTGTCCGTACCCGGACAATATCGTTCCTTTTGTGGTGGCATAGGTGATCGTAACTGTTTTTACCGACATTATTATTCTTGCCACATACTCTAAAATGAGCAGTTTTTCTTCTTTTGCTTTTTTGGTAGAGTCGGCAATTTGCTGAGGTGTTTTTGGAACCCCTAGTTTAGTAATTGCATTTGTTTTTCCTTTATTGGATTTATTATTTTTTGTATTAATTTTTTTAAAGTAAGGTATTTTATTGTACAGGGTAATCATATTCAATTGTCCGTTCCAATTCATTGATTCGGAGTTACGAATAGTATTTCCTAATGAATCGGCATTGAACGGAGCTCTTTCCCAACCATAGGTTCCACCATATCTCACCGAGGCAGATGTAAAATCCAACAATGGAATTTTATTAATAGGAATAGTATAGTTGACTCCAATTTGCTGTTGAAACTGAGTTGTTTTTCCTCCTTTAAAGAAATTATCTCTCAATGTATCTTTCTTTTCACCCGTATCTATTTCTCCTTGAGGTTCTAAAATTCTGGCATTGTTTGTTGCAGTATAATCCAACTTCAATGCTTTTGTGATGTCGTATTTTAATTCGTAGTTACGCCCCATTGTAAAACGTTTGTTGAATGTTGGAATGATTAACAAATCGCCACCGGTCGTATTTCTGTTTTTGGCTGTTGCAAAATCTCTATCCACATCTGTCCCAAAACCAATTTTGTTGGGGAGTAGAAAAAAATTAAGGTCTTTAATTAACTGCAAATATTTGTGCTGAAATATTTTTGTTTTTGCAAATGGTTTGTAATTTTTAGGCGTTGGTGAAAAGCTGTAAACCAAACCTCCACGATAGTTTCGCTGCGTGTTATATTCAATATTTACATCGCGTTTGTATTGTTCGTTGTAAGAATAAGTACCAGCCCAATTTTCAATATCGTAAATACGACTCTTCTTGGAATTTTTTCCTTTGTCTTTTTTAACGTTTGTAAAATTGATACTTCTTCGCTTTGTATAATCTTGCGTAACATGTTTCAAAGAATCACGAACATTTTTCGGGACCGTTTCATCATTTAAAGCAGGTGCTAATAAAATATCCGGGTCTAAGGGATTGTATTGTGGTGTAATAAATGTTTCGGAATAGCCCACATACATTGGAATATGAATATTATATTCTTCAGGTAAAAATTTTCCTAATTCCAAACTTGTTGAAAGATCGTATTGTTTTAATGTTGCTCTTTTTCTTTCTTGAATTTTATTTTCAATACTTCCAAAACCGGGAGTATAAATATTTCCGGACAAAGAAACGTTTCCAAAATCAGCTAATTTGGCTGTTAATCTAGCTGTAGAAGCCCATCCGCCTTTTTCATCAAAATCACTTAAACGCAATTCGTTTACCCATACTTGTCCACATTTTGCCAACCCATCATCATTATCTGTTGGGGCATCTCGTTTCGGATTGCGTACACCAATCATCATTACTTTCACGGCACTTAAATTCGGATTTCCTCTTATCGTAATCATTCGAGAACCATCTGGCACTTGGTATTCGGTAGTAAGCGTAACACTACCACCATTAAACATGTCGATGTTCCGTTTTTGTTTTGCTGCTTGAAATTTTTCAAACTCTAATACCATTTCATTCGCTTCCGGCCAAACCTTGAACTGGTCATCGGTATCCGAACCGTTGTAATAGCCAGGTGCAGTTACTTTTAACGGTATAGCATATTCGTAATAGTTATCCGTAAAATCCGTTCCTAAACGTACAAAAACAAAAAGGTCATCATTTGATAAAGTATTTGGAGCACCTGCTGGTGCTTCAGCATGAAGATACATTTTTAATTTTTTGTATTGGCGCACATCCAGCTCTGTTGTTTTGTATGCTGCGCGTGCTGTTCCATCTTCTAAGTTACAAATGGTCAACGACATTGCCTGTTCATTTAAGGCAACCAAATTTGCAGAACCTGTATTGATCTCTCTATCAATGTTCGGAGGCAAAACATAATTTACGGGCTGCTTGCTTCCGTCTTCTTCAATGTTTACTGCTCCAATATCAAATTGAGTAGTTGGATCATCGTCTGGCTGGTACAATCCCGGTTGCAACAAATCAAATCCGTATTTTCTCCAATCGTTACGAACCAATTCTAATCTTGCAAAACGCAAGGTGATTGGTTTATCACATCCTTTAATGAACATACGGATGAAACGAATAGATTGAAAATTTTCAATTGTACCCACACGTATTGCATTTGGATCTTTAATTGGAATTTTAAACTGATACCAAGTAATTGGTTTTGAACTTCCGTCTTTAATATTTTGACCTGTTGTTTGATATACGTTGGTAATATAATTTGTTCCTACACCACCTTGAAAATCACTTGGCTTTAATCCCACTTTGTATTGATAATAACTTTCAACTGTACTTAAGTTGTTATCACGGTTGATATCTTCAATATTGGGTAATGTTGTTGCCTGAGTTGGAAAAGCACCTGAACTTACTGCGGAGTTTCCTTCTAGACCATTGAATTTTTTATAGCGCTGTATCGTTTTAATATTTCCAAGATCGTAATCATCAGCTCTAAAATATTTATAATCGTCAGCAGATGGATCTCCACTAACGACAGAAAATGAACTCACATAGCTGCTGAAAAAAGTTTGTTCTTGTGCAAGGTTCATTCCATCCAATCCGATATCCTGAAATGGTCGATCAGCTTCATCGCTGTTGAATGCATTTACTAAAGGCTGCACCAATCCTACATATCCCCAAGCTGTAGTATCTATTGGCACGTTGTTTCCATTGTTTTGTGCTGCTGTACTTGGAGCAGGTAAAACATTTTCTGCACTTTTAAACCCATCTCTCAAAACATCTTCCGAAATATTTCCAATATCAAAATAAAGCTCCCCTGTACTGCTTGCATTTACCGTATCAGAGTTAAAAGGGTCCATCACCCAAAACTGAATGAACTCAATATTAGCTGCTTCAAAATCGTTTGTGGTGATACTGCGCATAATTCCTCCCCAGCGACTCGTAGGATTATTTAACTTACCCGATGATGCATCTAATCCTGAAGAATAGGCAGAAGGCGCACCATCGTAATTGTAAGGGCCCCGTTCACTTGGATAATAGGATAAATCCAAGGTTGTTAAGATAATTGGACTGCCAGAGGCAGATGGTTTATTTGGAAAAACTTCTGTCTCCGGAATTTCACGTGCAAAGTTATTCGACATGTCCGTAGTATTAATGTTACTAGGAGTAACTCCAGATTGTTGACGCTGAAACAGCGGATCGATGTGATACCAATTTAATAGCGCTCTGTTGAATCCATTTGCAATATTATCCGACAATGCTCCTTCCGGAAACAATCCTGTTTGTCCTTGCGGAGTACTTGCCAAACTCCAAGCACTTTGTGCCTGCAAAGCAATTTCGGACTGACTTCCCTCAAAATCATCAATGTAGGAGTTTCCGTCTTTCCCGATAGCTTTACTATGACCGGGAATTAAGTATGCGAACTCTCCAGCTGCCGTAATCGTACTCATCTCTTTGGTTTCGATGAATGGTATTTTATCCACCAAGCGAGTTAAGAAAGGTGCTTCAGTTCTATAATTTGCATCAAATCCAACAATGGTATTTGAGATAGGTTCATCACCGATGTTCACTTTTCTAGTAAGTGGTCGTTCTGTTAAATTTAAAACAGTAGCACCAATTGTGAAATCTTTATTGATTCTGTAATCGAGGTGAGTGCCGAACAATGTTTTTTGCTGAATGGCAAAGAGTGCATTACTCTCTAAGGAAATTTTGATGGGTGTTCCTGAATTTAAAATTCCTTCGTCAATAATTTTTACACGCCCCAAGGTATAATCAACAGTGTATTGTACGTTTTCCTGCAACATTATTCCACCAGCGGTGACAGTTACGGAGCCTTGCGGTACGTTAGGTGCACCTAACGAAATTTCGGAGCCTCCGGATGATCTATAAGAACCTTTTAATTTGAAACGATTTAAATTGGCAAAAATATTTCGTGCAGAGGTGATGGTTGAATCGTATAATGGATCAAATACGTAAGTGTTTGCTTCTAATGGGTCACAACCTGCTGCTGTTCCTAAAAATTTTCCACGCAAATGATCTCCGAAAGGTTCGATTACAGGAAAAATAACGCGGCCATTGGTTGAATTAATGGTGACACCATCAATAAAATCGAAAGCCCCATCTGCCACTTGATCATTCTGCTGATTTAAACGATCCACGTTCAGCACCTGAATCAATGGTTTTGCTTTAATGTTTGTTTGACAATCGGTCACAGGTAAATAATTAATATCTGTTCCGTTGATTGCATTCGTATAAAAAACCTCTAGTTTAAAATCCTGTACATTCACTTGGTATGCTCCGATGGAATAAATATTTTTCATCGTCAAATCCCACATCGGATGTCTTGTATTCACAGCCGAACTCTTCAACATTTTTGTAAATAAGGCAGCTGGCGCACTAATCCCATCCGTTGACAATTCTCCTACTTGATATAGTGCTCCGTTGTAAGTGTATTCATATGCAACCGAAAGAATTTGATCTGGATTTAATTGTTGGTTTAAGGATATATATCCCAACCTAGCATTAAAGGTAAATTCAGATGTCTGTAATTTTCTAGCACTACTTACCAATTCATAATTGGTTTGTTGTTTTAATATTCCAGTGGTAAGCGTATTAATAGCAGGCACTGTATAATTAATCACCCTAACATCATTGGTTCCCAAACCAGCAGTGGCAATCATAT
The DNA here is from genome assembly GCA_964456225.1 of uncultured Chitinophaga sp. Classification (GTDB taxonomy): domain Bacteria; phylum Bacteroidota; class Bacteroidia; order 2-12-FULL-35-15; family 2-12-FULL-35-15; genus 2-12-FULL-35-15. Next base: position 8,507 of record CAYWAV010000042.1, read on the forward strand.
CCCCATACAAACTATTTTGGCCATTATAAGGAAGCACATCTGCCCCTTGATCTGAAATAAATCCTTGTTGGTCAACAGGAATATGTGGTTTTGGCAAATCATTCCTTGGGTCTTCTCCCAATTCTGCAAATGCCACCACACTTCTTACATCATTTGTTGAACCATTAGTATTTGAAATCCAAACTTCAATTCTGGTAATGCTCACTTGAGAATTTACAAATGGTAAATTTGCTAAAGCAACATTAAAATTATCACGGAAATAATGCCCTAAGAAATAGTGTTTGTTTGTTTCGTACTGATCACCCGGAATATCAAATTTGGTGACTTGTGCTCCGCCCGTTACTTCCACCTCTGATTTTTTTCCTTTTTGCTGTGATAAAACACTTGTTACTGTCAAGCGTCCGAATTGCAATTGTGTTTTTACTCCAAACAATGTTTGACTTCCTGTAATCAAAGAACCATTCAGTGGTAAACTCACGTTACCTGCCTCAATTTTTTTTATGATTTCATCTTCGTAACCGGTATACTCCAGTTTCATTTGATTTTCATAATCAAATGTTGCTTCAGTATTGTAACTCGTTGTTAATTTTAATTTGTCTCCAATTTTTCCGACAACGTTCAACTGAATTTTTTCATCAAAGTCGAATGTATTTACCTTTCTGTTTCTTACAGGGATAGCGGGATTTTCAGTTTTTGTTCCGTTGTATGCAAATATTAATTCGGCAGAACCATTAGGACGAATATCAACTGTATTACCACCAAAAATACGATCGAATATTTCTCCTCCAACTTGTAATTTCGGAATAGCAGTTTTGTTTTGTGCGTTTTCACTTTCTGCATGTGAACGAGCATTCCAATAATCTTTTACTTGTTTATCGAACATCAGTTTCTGATATTCTTCTGCATCCAAAAATGTTGGCGGACGATAATCCATCCCGCCCATTGTTTGATTAACGTTGTATTGTCCGGTTACCGGATCATACTCCACATTTGTATTTACGTTGGATGGATTATTCAACATTAAACCTCCTGAATTTGGGTAGTTCAAGGGGTCGCCAGTTGATTCATCATTAAAATTATATGGAAGAGTAATCGGTGAGTCAGGGTCTTCAGGCGTATCGATTGCAACATATGGCCGATTTGCATCTACTATTTCTGCATGATCCAAGAGGCTTACTTTCGCATCGGAACTAACGATAAGCGAAAGCATTCCAAGTGAAGCTCCGGTAACAAGTATGTATTTTGTAATCGACTTAGTCAAAATATAAAATAAAAATTTTAAAGATTTTTAAGTGCCGATTTAATCAGCTGTTCCACTGTTTGTCCTGTTCCTTCTGTTCTTATAATTTTATCCAACACTTTATCTGCACCCTGTTTATTGAACCCTAACATTACAAGTGCAGATAACGCTTCTTCTTTCAAAGTATTGTTAAAGCTTGAAAATATTTCTGCAGATAAATCACCTTTACCCATTTTATCTTTCAAGTCTACAATCACACGCTGTGCTGTTTTTTCACCAATGCCTTTTACACTTTTTATCACCGCAACATTGGCAGTAGCAATAGCATTTTGAATTTCTGCCGCACTTAAGGAGGATAGCATCAGCAATGCACTTGTACCGCCAACACCTGAAACAGAAACAAGCAAACGAAATAAATTTCTTTCAGGAATGTCGGCAAAGCCATAAAAACGGGGCATATCATCCCTTACATACATTTGCTCAGTAAACAATTTGCATTTTTCGGAATCTCCGATTTTGGAAAATGTGTTTAAAGAAATTTGCATCACATAACCAACTCCACCGGCATCAATCACAACATATGTTGGTGTTTTTTCTACTAATTTTCCTTCTACATGGTAAATCATTCGTTCAATTTTAAAGACGTACTTATATCAAAACAGTTGCCTACCTAACTGCAGGCTAGCCTTAACGCTTCGCCTGTGCGTCCACTACGGCAATGGTAACCATGTTTACAATTTCACGCACAGAGCTTCCCAATTGTAAAATGTGCACAGGTTTTTTCATTCCGATCAATACCGGTCCTATTGCTTCTGCACCGCCCATTTCCTGAAGAAGTTTATAAGCAATGTTTCCGGATGCAAGGTTAGGAAAGATAAGTGTATTTACTTTTTTATCTACCAAATCGGAGAATGGAAATTGTTCTTTCATTAACTCATTGTTCAATGCAAAGTTTGCTTGCATCTCTCCATCTACAATCATTCCCGGATAATTTTTGTGTAAAATTTCAACCGCTTCGCGCATTTTATTTGGCACTTCTCCTTCAGCAGAACCGAAATTGGAATAGGATAATAATGCTATGCGAGGAGTGATGTTAAATTGTTTTACGCTGGTAGCAGTAAGTACAGTAATGTCAACCAAATCCTGAACAGTAGGATTCACATTCATGGTTGTATCTGCAAAGAAATACGGACCTTGCTTTGTATTCATGATGTACATTCCGGCCACACGTTTCACCCCTTCCTGCACTCCGATAATCTGCAACGCAGGACGAATAGGATCAGCATATTTTCTCGTTAATCCTGAAATCATTGCATCAGCAGCGCCTGTTTCCACCATCATGGCACCAAAATGATTTCTTTCCTTCATCACTTTTTTTGCTTCGTACAATGTGAAGCCTCTGCGTTGGCGCTTTTTAAAGAACAAATCTCCGAATGCACTTCTTCTGTCGTCTTCGGATTTGCTTCGTGGATCAATGATTGGAATATCTCCCAAATCAAGATTATTATCTGCAATTAATTTTCTAATTTTTTCTGCATCTCCCAAAAGGATTGGTTTTGCAATCCCTTCGTCATTTACTTGTTGTGCAGCTTTTAAAATTTTATAATGATCTGCTTCCGCAAACACAACACGTTTAGGATTTTGTTTTGCTTTGTTGGTGATGTTACGAATGAGTTTGTTATCCAAGCCCAAACGGTTGATCAATTCCTGCACATACCCATCCCAGTTGGTAATTTTATGTTGTGCCACTCCTGATTCCATTGCTGCTTTTGCAACAGCCGGAGCAACTGTGTAAATCAAACGAGGGTCGATTGGCTTAGGAATGATGTATTCTGGACCAAACGTAATATTTTTTGAATCGTAAGCTAAGTTTACTGTTTCAGGAACCACCTCTTTTGCAAGGTCGGCAATGGCATAAACAGCAGCCAGTTTCATGGCTTCGTTAATTTGTGTTGCACGTACATCCAAGGCGCCACGAAAAATAAACGGGAAACCCAATACGTTATTAACTTGGTTAGGATGGTCGGACCGGCCTGTTGCCATAATGATATCGGGGCGAGCAGCCATTGCATCCGCATAAGGAATTTCCGGATCCGGATTCGCTAATGCAAACACGATTGGGCGCTTTGCCATGGATTGAACCATTTTTTGATTCACCACATTTCCTTTTGAAAGACCAACAAACACGTCAGCATCTTTCATTGCTTCTTCCAGCGTAGATATTTTTTTGTTTGTGCTGGCAAAGAATTTTTTCTGCTCATCCAAATCATCTCTGTCGGTGCGCAACAAACCTTTGCTATCCAACATTAAAATATTTTCTTTTTTTGCACCAACAGCAATGTAAAGCTTAGCACAGGAAATAGCGGATGCTCCTGCACCATTCACTACAATTTTTACTTTATCGATTTTCTTTTTTGCAACTTCACAAGCATTCAGCAATGCTGCTGCAGAAATAATGGCCGTTCCATGTTGGTCGTCATGCATCAAAGGAATATTCAATTCCTCTTTCAATCTGCGTTCAATTTCAAAACATTCTGGCGCTTTGATGTCTTCCAGGTTTATTCCACCAAAAGTTGGTGCGATGGCTTTTACTGTATTCACAAACAAATCAATATCGGTTGCATCTACTTCAATATCGAACACATCAATGTCGGCAAATATTTTAAAAAGCAACCCTTTCCCTTCCATCACGGGTTTTGAAGCCAGTGCTCCGATATTTCCCAAGCCCAACACCGCTGTTCCATTGGAAATTACTGCAACCAAATTACCTTTAGCGGTGTATTTATAGGCGTCTTCAGGATTTTTTTCGATTTCTAAACAGGGTTCTGCAACACCTGGAGAATATGCCAATGAAAGATCGCGCTGTGAACTATGCGGTTTCGTAGGGATTACCTCAATTTTTCCGGGTCTACCTTGTGAGTGATAATCCAGTGCATCTTGCTTTCTTAATTTTGCCATTTTTATAGGTGAATTTTTTGAATTGCGAATATAACAATTTCTCAATAAATACTAGCGTTTGCATTCAATTTGAGACCATAAAATTGCCTTTTCAATAATAATATTTACATTAGCGTTTCATGAAACAAAAATTAGTCGTATTTACTGGTGCCGGAATAAGTGCTGAGAGCGGAATTAAGACCTTTCGCGACAGTGGTGGATTATGGGAAGAATTCGACATAAATGAGGTGGCGACACCTCAAGCCTGGGAAAAAAACCAAGCTTTAGTGCTCGACTTTTACAATAAACGCAGAAAGCAGGTTTTGGAAGCTCAACCCAACAATGCGCACACAGCCTTGGTGGAATTGGAACAAAAATATGATGTACAAATAATCACTCAGAACATTGATGATTTGCACGAACGTGCCGGATCTAAAAAAGTGCTTCACCTTCACGGAGAAATAACTAAAAGTCGCAGTAGCATTGACGATTCGTTGATATACAGAATAAAAGGGGAAGAAATAAGGTTGGGTGATAAGTGTGAAAAAGGCTCTCAACTTCGTCCGCACATTGTATGGTTTGGAGAAATGGTTCCAATGATGGATGTTGCCAATATTATTGCTGAAAAAGCCGATATTTTTATTGTGGTTGGAACCTCTATGGCTGTCTATCCTGCTGCTGGATTAATTGATTATTCACCTGATGGCATTCCTAAATACCTGATAGACCCAAGTGATGTGAATGTCAATGGAATTGCCAATCTGAAAGTTATCAAAGAAAAAGCCAGCATTGGTTTACCCAAGCTGGCTTCAGAACTTTTAAAGTAATTTGTTTATTTAGAACTAATCACTAATTTTTTAGTTGAAATTGCTTTCCCATCCACTAAAAATGAGTAAAAATAGATTCCAGAATTTAAGTCATCTACATTGATTTTTGCGGTCCCTTTTTTATCGTTTAGAGCAACTGTTTTTACAGCTTTTCCAAGTATATCATAAAAAACAATTGTTCCATTATTTGAAAATTCGTTAATGTCGTATTTCATGGAAACACTCATGTTGGTAGGGTTTGGATACGCATTAGAAATAGACCCTCCAATTTTATTCATCTCATCAACCCCTACAGTAGAATTGTATCTGATGGTAACACCTGTTGAATCATCTGGATTAGCAATATCATAAAATTGGTAGTGAACAGTACGTGTTATCGTTGATAATTTCGATAGAAATTCAGCATGAAAACCCAAATCAGAAAAATCCAGTGTATCGCCTGGCGCTACTGTCAAATTCTGGCTCGACAAATTAGTTGGCCAGTTGTAACACAATCCTCCCCAGCAAAAACGGGTTGAATCAGTTGGATCAATTGTTAATATGGTTCTTCTACATTTGTATGTATGAGAAGCGACATCAGTATTGGTTACATAAAACTCAGTAATTAAACTTGTATTCGCTCCTATACTAACATCAAAAATAGTACTCGAAACATTATTGCTATTGGAGTGGTCTAATACTTCCAAACTAATTTGTCCGAATGCGAAAACACTTGAAGCTATTAAGGCAATTGAAGTAATTATTTTTTTCATTGTAGTATTGTTTTTGATGAAGGGATGATTTCTAATTTTGTACTATACTCACAAATTTACGATTAGTTTCACATTATTACAAGTATTTTAAATTGATTCTTAGTATTCGGACGACTTAAACGCTCAACGGCTTTAATTTGCTTTTCACAACATCTGCGAATTTTTTGTTTTCGATTTTACTTTCCAGCCACGACATAATATCAAAATAAACTAGAAATTTTTCTTCTAATGGATCTTTAACCACAGGCTCCAATTCCTTATGCAATTGCTGAAAAAACAACATTGATTCTTTTTTAGAATTTACATTAATTAATTTTCTAATAGAAGTAAGAATAATTTTTTCAAGCTTATAAAGTTTTTGTTTATTCGCCAAAAATCTATACGTAGACTTGATTCTGTACTCCATGATGTCAAACTTCCCTAATTCATAATGCAACACAATTTCCATAATCCTTCCAATACATTCTAAATCCTGTCGAATATTATAATTTTCAGCAATGTTTGCTCTTACCAACCATTTTAATGCTTGCTTATATTCTTCAGCAATCATTAACAAAGCTGTTACCTGCCAATAAATAATTTCCTTTAAGAGTTTGTCCGACTCTTTATTTTTTTCGAGTAATATTTCTATCTCAGGAATGAGCTGAAGACATTTTTTCATGTTTCCCATGCGAAAATACACATTCAGCTTAGTATTGTATGCTTTTAGGAGTATGTTTAGTTTTTGAACGTCACTTTTAGGCTTTAAAATTTCCATTTTACTGATATATTCTAAGGCTTCGTGATATTTTCCAATGTTGTAACACTGAATGCTATGACGGTACAAAAACTGCGTTGGGAAATTTACATTCGTTTCAATCACATGTGGATTAAGTTCCAACAAAGCAATCAATTTTGATGAAAATTCATAACATTTATTGTGGTCTTCTATATAGTTATAATAACTCGCATACAATTCAAAATACAAAACTTTTGCATTTATCGAAAGTGCCTGCTTATCATTTTTCAAAAGTGGATTTTTCAAAAACCAATCGTAACTCTTTATTTCTCTTTCATTGCGGAGCACACCCATTTCCATACGTTGAACGTATAATTTGTTTTTAAGGCTCTCAAACTCTGCCATGTTTTTAATTTTCATGGCACATTGTTCAATTTCCTCAATTAAATTATCAGAGTTGTCTTTAATGTCACCAACATCGTATTGCATGCGATAGATGCTCTGTTCCATCAAATTTATTTCAGGAATGTAGGTCAACTTCTCGTTAGAAAGAGCCATCTCCTTTGCCTTTTTGAGTAATTTTTTTGCTTGTGAGTGCAAGCCTTTATCCACCAATATCTCAATGCGGTTTAAAATACTACGAATTTCGGTGGTCGAATTTTTATGATAGGCCTCCAAACTCTCCAAAATCATATCGTAAAGATAGTTTTTGGCTACCGCAAACTGATTAATGAATCTTTCCGTCCTGAATTTTTGCAATATCTTCTTTTCATCATACTCGTTTTGATTATCAATTGCATCAAAAATTTTGGTGTAATTGTTTTGTTCATTACGCACATGAAAGTTCGCATACTTCTTAAAATAGCCCTTTTCCGACTTATTTAAAGACTTAACCAGCTTAAAAAGATTGTCTGATGTTTTCACAAAAATTGATTTTACTGAATGACAAATTAAACTCTTTTTATTTCAACTATCTAACAAAAAAATGAAAGTTTCTTACAAATGTAGCCAATCGAATACTAAATTTGACAAGCAGCTAAGTGCCTAATTTTAAAGAAAATATACATAAATATACATATTCAAATACTAATATTAAATTTAATTGCGCTTGAATTCGGACTTCTCTTCATCTAAATTTGATTTATCGAATAATGAAGAAGATCTGAGTTTATTTTGTTTTTATTATAATAAAGTATTAAATTCGTTATTCGTGAAACCGAAATCTCTTTTTTTATCTTAACCTAAACCCTAATCAAAATGAAAAAAATTTTACAAATCATCGCAGCGGTGACTTTAACATTTACAGCTGTAGAAAGCAAGGCGCAATTGGCTGATGGAAGCATCGCTCCGGATTGGACGTTTGCTGACCTTAATGGTA
>CAYWAV010000042.1:16458-28656 GCA_964456225.1 uncultured Chitinophaga sp.
GCATGGTCTATCAGCAATGGTGGTGATCCGTTAACTTGGCAAAATGCAACTGTTGGTTACAGTTCTTCAAAAAGTATGAAATTGATGTGGTTTAACATTCCTTCTGGAGATGTTGATATGGTTACATTAGACCCAATGTCTTTCACTGGAGCTACAGGTCACTCTTTAACATTTGATGTTGCTTACCGTCAGTACTCAACTGAAAATGACAACTTGAGAGTTGAAGTATCTACAAACTGCGGTACTACTTGGACTTCTGTTTATAACAAATCAGGAACAACTTTGTCAACTATGGCAGCTTCAACTACATCATTCTCTCCTACAGCTGCTGCTAACTGGAGAAATGAAACTGTAAACTTAGCTTCTTACGCTGGTCAATCAAACGTATTGGTTCGTTTCAAAGGAACTTCTGCTTATGGTAACAACCTTTATGTAGATAACATTAATATATCTGCAACTGTAGGTGTTGAAGAAAACAACTTGGTTAATGGTGTAAATGTATATCCAAACCCAATGACTGATTTAGCTTCTGTTGATTTTAACTTATCTACTAATAACAACGTTTCTATTGTTATTGTAAACACTGTTGGTCAATTGGTTAAGACAGAAAATCTTGGTAACATGAGCGCAGGTATCCACACATATCTAATGGACGCTTCTTCATTAAGCAATGGTTTATATTTCTTAAACATTACTGTTGGAAATAGCACAATCACTAAAAAAGTGGCTATCAACAAATAGTCATTATTAATAAAAAATAAATCAGCTTTTGGTATGTTTCTTGACATTCAAAGCTGATTTATTTTTTTATTAACCTTTCAAACAAACCATTTTATGAAACACACAGTATTCACGAATGCCTTAGGGAAAAAAACTAAAATGAGTAAAAAATTAATTTTTGCTACCATTGGTATTCTGTTTTCTTTTTCTGCAATAGGGCAAAGTACAATCCCTGCTGCTGATGTAAAAGCAATGGACGGAAAAACAGTAAACACTTCCAAATTCAGTAATGATGGGAAGCCTATGATTATTAGCTTTTGGGCAACTTGGTGCAAGCCTTGTAAAAAAGAATTAGATGCTATAGCAGAAGTTTATGCTGAATGGCAAAAAGAGACAGGAGTAAAACTAATTGCTATCTCTACAGATGATTCACGCAGTTCGGCCAAAGTAGCAACCGATGTTAAAAGTAAAGGCTGGGAATATGAAGTATTTCAAGACGAGAATCAGGATTTTAAACGCGCTATGAATGTTGGAGATATTCCTCATACATTTGTATTAAATGGCAAGGGCGAAATTGTTTGGCAACACAATGGCTATGCTGATGGGGATGAAGAACACCTGATTGAAATTGTAAGAAAAGTTGCCAAAGGAGAAAAAATAGATTAATACCTATAGCGCATAAAACATATTAGTATAATTTATAATAGCCAAAGGTATAACCCCTTATCTTTTTTTTGTGAAAAAATATTATTTTAAATTGATTAAATCATCCGTTTTTATTTGCGGATTAGCATATAGCAGTTTTTCTTCTGCACAAATTAACTTACCAAATCTACCTGCGAATATGGGAGATGTGCATGGAAATTTCCAAGCTACTGCACAGTATTATCTTCCTGATTCAACCATCGGAGCACCTAATGTTCCAGAAAAAATGTTGATGAATGGTTTTGCAAACATCATATACACCAAAGGGAAATTTACTGCAGGTATTCGTTACGAATCGTATTTAGGAGCATTGCAGGGTTTTGACCCCCGCTACCAAGGAAACGGAATTCCATACCGATTTGCTACTTATAAATCGGATGCGTTGGAAGTGACAGTTGGAAATTTTTATCAGCAATTCGGAAACGGATTGGTTTTGCGGAGCTATGAAGAACGTGGATTGGGTTTCGACAATGCTTTGGATGGTATTCGTTTGAAATATGAAATTGTAAACGGACTTTATCTTACTGGACTCGTTGGCAAACAGCGATCATTTATGACGCAAGGCCCAGGTCTTGTTCGCGGTTTTGATGGAGAATTACAAATTAATGAAGCATTTAAAAAATTAGCAGATAAAAAATTACGCTTGACACTGGGCGGAAGTTTTGTGAGCCGATTCCAAAGAGATGAAGATCCTGCTTTGGTTTTACCAGAGAACGTGGGTGCTTCTGCGGGAAGATTTGAATTGAATTATAAAGATTTTCGTTTGAATGCCGAGTATGCCTATAAAATTAATGACCCGAATTCAGCAAATCTTATCGGGAAAATATACAAGCCCGGTGATGCACAAATTATTATGGCGAGTTATGCTAAAAAAGGAATTGCTGTTTCTGCAAGCGCGAGCCGTGCCGACAATATGAATTTCCGTTCCGACAGAGAAGCATCCGTGAATAACTTGCTATTAAATTACACTCCAGCTTTAAATAAAAATCACACCTATGCCCTTTTGACCTTTTATCCATACGCTTCTCAACCGAATGGCGAATTTCAATATTCGGGTGAAGTAAGTGCTAAACTTATTAAAAAGCCTACATGGAAAATGGATATTTTAATTAATTATTCAGGCTCCAACACCTTGGACACAACTCTCTTAAACCCTTATTTTGACAATACATTGCAAGGGTACACCATAAATTCGTACGGCCCTGGTAAAGAGGTTTTATTCCGCGACTTTTATGTAGAATTAAATCAGAAATTTGGTAAAAAAATAAAACTATCCTTGGTCTACTCGTATCAGGTTTATAATAAAAGTGTAATTCAAAAAGCTGGATTTCCAACCATTCATTCCGATATTTTTGTTGCTGATATTTCATACCGATTAAAAAAGGAAGGCACAATAAAGCTCGAAGTTCAGGCACTGTCAACTAATGACGACCACCAAGACTGGGGACAAGTGATGGTCGAATACACTGTAAATTCACATTGGTTTGTTGCAGCTTTGGATCAATATAACTTTGGTAACGACAAAATAAAAGAACGTTACCATTATCCAAGTGCAATAGTAGGGTACAACAAAAATTCAAATCGAATTACTTTAAGTTACGGGAAACAACGTGCAGGTATTTTTTGTGTGGGCGGCATATGCCGATTGGTTCCTGCCTCTAATGGTGTTACCTTGACTGTTACAAGTAGTTTTTAATTTATATAACAATGAAAAAATTATTCTTTTTATCGATTGCATTTGGGTTCATTCTCACTTCGTGTGATTTTGTTAATAACCCCTATCCTGAAACCAATGCGAATTTAGGCGATACAGCATCTTGTCCGGATGCAACATTCCCTATTGTTACGACTCATATCAAAAAAATACTAATTGAAGATTTTACGGGGCATACTTGTGGAAATTGTCCGCGTGCTGCAAAAGAATTGCATGAAATAGATTCAATCTATTCGGGTAAAATTGTTGGCTTAGCAACGCATGTTGGAAGCTTTGCGGTTCCTGCTCCCGGTTATGCAGGCTCGCCCGCTACCGCATTTACTCCTGATTATAGAACAAGCGTTGGTGATGCTTACGATGCCACTTTCGGAGCTTCTGACTTTGGGTTGCCACAAGGAATGTTCAACAGAAAAGAATTTGATCCAATTGCACAAACACATTTAAAATTTTTTCCAAACTGGAAAACGTATGTTGCCGGAATTATTTCTGAGCCATCTGTTGTAGATTTACAAATTGCTGTAGATTATGATTTAGCTACACGCAAAATCTGCGTTTCGGTAAAAGATTCCTTTCTAACAACCATGAGTGATACCTTGAGAATGGTTGTTTTGTTGACACAAGACAGCATTGTGAGCTATCAAGATAGTGTGGGGAACATTAAACCATTTTATGTTCACCGTCACATGCTTCGCGATGCCATCACTCCTTCTGGAGCTTGGGGTGAAGCATTGGCAACGGGAAGTATTCCTTTGGGAACAACTCACATTAAGAAATTTGCTTATACTATTCCTGCGTCTTACAGAAGTGTTGTTTGTGATGAACGTCATTGTCATCTCATTGCTTTTATTTATAGAGTAAGAACAAAAGAAATTATTCAAGTAGAAGAGGTCAACCTCATTCCTTAGAAATTAGTTTTCTAATTATACTGCTTCGCCCGCACAGTTAATGTGTGGGCGTTTGTATTTTAATTAACTTTACACTGAATGAAAAATTTTGTTCCAATATTATTTATTTTCCTTTTTGCAAATATATTGCATGCACAAAACCGCTTTAAAGTAGGTTTAAAAGTGGGTATTTCCACCAGTCAAGTGCATGGTGATACGTATGAAGGCTTTCATAAATTTGGATTTGATGGCGGTGCTACACTTAACGCCAAAATAAATGAAAAATGGAAAGCACAATTTGAAATTTTATTTGTACAGAAAGGAAGTAAATTTATTGGAGATGCGAATAAAGGTGATTTGCGTTTCTATTTAATGCAACTCAATTACATTGAAGTTCCCATTTTATTTCAATATGAACATAAAAAATTTGTGCTTGAAATAGGTCCGGGAGTCGGCTATTTAATAAATTCAAAAGAATACGACCAGAACGGAGAGGTTATAAATGGCATTCCATTTTATCCTATGGAAGTTAGCGGAAGTATTGGAATTAGTTATAAAATCTATAAAAATTTAGGGATCAACTGGCGTTTTACAAATTCTATTCTTCCCATTCGTGAGTTTGCATCCGGAGCAAGCACAGTGTCAAATCCCGGACAACGAAATAACGTATTGGCTTTTGCTTTAATTTATACTTTTGGAAATGCAACAACAAAATAAACATAAAATAGTTTTGGCAATAACAGGAGCCAGCGGTGCCATCTATGCAAAAGTATTGTTACAAAAGCTACAAAAACTGCAAGATCAAATTGAAACAGTTGGAATTGTGATGAGCGATAATGCAAAAGATGTTTGGAAATTTGAACTAGGCGATTCCGATTTCGAAAAACTGCCTTTTACCATCTATAATAAATCTGATTTTTTTGCACCCTTTGCATCCGGCTCCGCAAAATACACTACCATGATTATTTGCCCATGCTCTATGGGAACGCTCGCCCGCATTGCCAGCGGCATTTCTAACGACTTAACCACCAGAGCGGCAGATGTAATTTTAAAAGAACGCAGAAAGCTCATCCTCGTTACCCGTGATACTCCTCTTAGTCTCATCCACCTCAACAATATGAAAACCGTGACCGAAGCAGGCGGAATCATTTGCCCTGCCAGTCCTTCCTTTTACAGCAAACCTCAAACATTTGAAGAGTTGGCTTCTACAGTAATCGATAGAGTTTTAGACCTTGCTGGGTTGGAACAAACATCTTATCGCTGGGGCGAGAAATAATTTCCTCTGACAATAAAGTCTTTGACTCCGCTCAGGCTGACCTCCAAAATGTCACACTGAGCGGAGTCGAAGTGTTTGCGAAGTTTAGTCCAAAAACCTTTACAATTTTTTAACAAAATCTATACTAAAAATATTTTTAAAAAAAGTAACTTTGTTCTTGACTTTTCGTTTTAAATGAAGTAATTTTAATTATTGGTCTACTCCAAATTGATAAACCCTTAATACAAAGAGTATGTTTGAATTAAGTAAAAATATATTGCAAAAAGTGAGTTTTGATAAAACCCTTTTTCGCAAAGAGTTAATGAAAGCTGTTAAATGGCTAAAACCTGAAGAAAAAGCATTACTGATGATTTGGTGCTTGACTACATTCGGACATCAATACAAAGATGTTATTCACGAAGTGTATAAGTCAGTGGTTAAGTCTTAATAAACTCCAGATTCCTTGTTAAACCTGTAAACTTGGTTCGCTTTACTGCCGAACCTTTAAAAACGCGCTTAAACGTTTCTTCCGTTAATTCATACCAATCTTCCTTTTTCATGTTGAGAAGTTCGGCATTGGCTTGGAAATGTGGTTCAGTATGAGGTTTTGAAAAGCTGTTCCATGGACAAACATCCTGACAAACATCACAACCGAATGACCAGTTATCCAGTTTCCCTTTTACTTCGTTGGGAATATTTTCTTTTAGTTCGATGGTGAAATAGGAGATGCATTTGCTTCCATCTACCACATAAGGCGCAATGATAGCATCGGTAGGACATTCATCAATGCATTTGGTGCAGGTTCCGCAATAATCTTTTACTGCTCCATCGTATTCCAAATCCAAATCAACAATCAATTCGGCAATAAAATAAAAAGAGCCACTGGATTTATTTATTAGATTACTATTTTTTCCAATCCAACCCAAACCGCTTTTTTTTGCCCAAGCTTTGTCTAAAACAGGCGCTGAATCAACAAATGCACGGCCATCAACTTCTCCGATATTTTCTTTTATAAATTCCAGTAAATAATTTAATTTTTCTTTTATCACATCGTGATAATCTTTTCCGTAAGCATATTTACTAATCTTAGGAGCTGTGATATCTGCTTGTTTCTCGGAAGGATAATAATTTAACAAGAGTGAAACTACTGATTTTGCTCCTGGCACAAGCAAACGCGGATCTAAACGTTTATCAAAATGATTTTGCATGTAACTCATTTGTCCATGCATGTTATTATTCAACCAATTTTCTAATCGGGGTGCTTCTTCTTCTAAAAAATCTGCTTTGGAAATACCAACGTAATCGAAACCGAGGCGTTTGGCTTCTGCTTTAATCAAAAGCGTGTTTTTTGTTGAATTCATAAAACGTATTGCAAGTGCTGTTGAAAAATATTTTAAGAGCTCTTTCGAAAAACATTTTCAAGTACATCCATAATTATATCCTTAAAGCTTTTCCCTTCTGAGTCATCTTTATCTTTGTTAAAAAAATAAGATCTTACATATTTGAATACTGACATTGCCGATTGAAACATATTTCCACTAACAATACCCGTAATTAGCTTGGCAACTCCAATTTTAACAACCTCTTCAGGCAGTTTTTTTATGCGGGTTTGAATTTCCATTTCTAATTTTTCAATTCGCGCTTTCGCACATCTCTCTTCTCTTTCTAAATCTGCATAGCAAGTTATGGTGTATCTATTCTTCATCATCCGATCCATTATACTGGTTATTGTTTTCAAAAAATATTTCGGTAATCATATTCATTATTTTTCCGGAAATTATTGTTCTAAAAAGAAGAATGAATAAAACAAACAGCAACAAATATATTCCAGCAACAATGCCAAACCCATAAAACATGCTTTCTGTTTTTTCTGCAAAAAAGTATCCTAGCATAATACTTATAAAAAGTAGCAAAAAGAAAAATAGCATTGCAGAAATAAAAATGAGCACGAGTTTGCTGATGAGTCTGCTTGTTTTTTTTGCTGTTTGAATTTTCAATAGCAAAAGTCGTTCGTCTGCATACTCTTTGACTAACTCATAAGTTTCATCAAAATAATTTTTAGATTCTTCTTCCATATCAATAATTCTCCTTTGGACTATATCGTTTTATTTTTATTGTTTTCTTTTGAGCTGTTTATCAATTCTGCGACTTCTCTTTCCAGCTTGCTAATCTTTTCTTTAATATCCACAGCTACAAAAGATGCTTTGTGTTTTCTATTGTCAGCAAACCCCTTCCCTATTTCTGAGTCTAGTAATTTAACAATTGCTAGACCAACAGGTGCCCCAAACCAAAAAACAAGTTGGATTTATCATCCATAATTTCTTCGTTTAAAATATTAACACTAAAATTACTAAATATTTACGGTATTTCAATTCTTCGTATCAAGCCATGGAAATTAAAGCAGAAAACAAAGCGAACAAATATTTCTTTTTAATTGTAATTATAATACTGGGACTATTGTTGCTGTTCTCCTTGAAAAATTATTTTACAGCCTTTTTAAGCAGTATAATGTTTTACGTTTTATTTAAAGGGTGGATGGAAACACTTGTTAACAAAAAGAAATGGAAAAAAGGCAGAGCTGCAATTTTAATTATTATCATTTCATTTTTTATTATTTTACTGCCTTGCACTTTGTTTTTTTCTATGGTTTACAACAAGTTGGCACCTGCAGTTGCCCATCCGGAAGAAATAATGGGTTACATTAATCAATTGGATACTACCATGATGAATCATTTTGGTGTTAAAATTTTTTCTGAAAAAAATATACAGGATATCCAAGCATCGAGTAGACCAATTGTATCAGGGATTCTGAATGAAAGTTTGGAAGCTTTCACAACCATTACTATGATGTACTTCTTTCTATACTTTCTATTAATTAATTTTAATCGATTGGAGGCATCCATTTTATTATCATTACCATTTAGCAGAAGTAAAATAAAAATGTTTGGTTCTGAATTAAGGGCTCAAACATTCAGCAATGCTATTGGTGTGCCATTGATAGCAGTTGTTCAAGGCCTTTTTAGTTTAATTATTTATCTCATTGTGGGCCTACCTGGTGCGGCATTTTGGGCAATATTAACAGGTTTCGGTTCCATCATTCCGATTGTTGGAACAGGAATTATATGGGTGCCGGCCGCGTTATTTCTTTTTGCAACCGGACATACCTGGCAAGGAATTGTTTTAATCCTATGGTGCGCCTTGATTATGGGAAGTATGGACAATGTCATCCGCTTTATGCTTGCAAAAAAAATGGCAGATGTCCACCCAATTGTTACCGTGCTGGGAATTATTTTCGGGTTACAGTACCTAGGAATCACAGGCCTAATATTTGGTCCGCTGATTATTTCGTACTTTATTATTCTTTTGAAAATTTATTATGCAGAATACCAAAATCCAATCCTAAAAAAGAAGAATACACCAGAACCCGTCTTAGAATTTACTGTCCCTTTTCTTTATTCAAAAAAATTTACTTTGAAGGACGACAAGAAAAAATAAAGTGAGCGAGGGCGGACTATATATCAAATAAACTTCCTTTGTGTCCGCGAGGAATTTTGCCAAGATGTTTATATGCTTGCTCTGTGGCTTCTCTTCCGCGAGGTGTGCGAACGAGATAACCTTCTTGAATTAAAAAAGGTTCGTATACTTCTTCAATGGTTCCTGCTTCTTCGCCAACTGCTGTTGATATAGTAGTTAAACCAACTGGGCCACCTTTAAATTTTTCAATCAACGTTGAAAGAATACGAATGTCCATTTCATCCAAACCGTTTTTATCCACGTTGAGTGCGGATAATCCGATGTGAGCAATTTCTATGTCGATGGAACCATTTCCTTTTATTTGTGCAAAATCTCTGATTCGTCTTAATAAAGCATTCGCAATACGAGGTGTCCCGCGACTTCTACGAGATATTTCATTCGCTGCTTCTTCGGTAATAGGAACATTTAAAATTCCGGCTGCACGAATAATAATTTTTTTCAGCAATTTAGAATCATAATAATTCAAACGGGAATTGATACCGAAACGAGCTCGTAACGGAGCCGTAAGCAAACCACTACGAGTTGTTGCGCCAACCAACGTAAACGGATTTAATTTAATTTGAACACTTCTTGCATTTGGACCGCTATCGATCATGATATCGATTTTATAATCTTCCATAGCAGAATATAAATACTCTTCAACAATAGGA
The DNA here is from genome assembly GCA_964456225.1 of uncultured Chitinophaga sp. GTDB lineage: Bacteria > Bacteroidota > Bacteroidia > 2-12-FULL-35-15 > 2-12-FULL-35-15 > 2-12-FULL-35-15. The sequence goes on from CAYWAV010000042.1 coordinate 25,921, forward strand.
CTCAAACGATGAATTTCATCAATGAACAACACATCGTTCTCTTCCAAATTGGTCAACAAACCTGCTAAATCGCCTGGTTTATCCAACACAGGCCCGGAAGTGATTTTTATATTCACGCCTAATTCGGATGCAACAATGTTTGCTAAAGTAGTTTTTCCCAAGCCCGGAGGGCCGTGCAGAAGAATGTGATCCAATGCTTCGCTGCGTTGTTTTGCAGCTTGCACAAATATTTTCAGATTTTCAACAACCTCAAACTGTCCTGTAAAATCATCAAACTCCGCAGGGCGTAGTACTTTCTCGAACTCCTTTTCAGAAGAACTTAAGTTTTCACCGTCTGGATTAATGTTTGGGTTCATTTGTAAATTGAGTTTAAATCTGGCTGCTTCTCGACTCCGCTCGAAGTGACGGTTCGATTGGCAGCTTGCTTGACATTGTGCCTGTCAGTTCGAGCGGAGTCGAGAACAAAGGCATTCGAATGTTCTATTTGAGCATAATACTAGTTTGTCCCACAATCACATCATCACAAATAATATCAATCAGGTATTTCCCAGGAAGAAAACCATTTGGACTACCACAAAGTACATCAACAGCAACTTCTTCATTTTTATAATTGATGTCTTGCTTAGCTGCGTAATAACCTTTAGAACCATTGAATTTTACTATGTTTCCTTCATCGGCAGATTTTGTAACTTCTTTTCCATCAGGTGACATGATGCGGACGTACACCGGCTTCACTCCTTTTTTGGCAATTTTATTTTCTCCTATTACGAAAGAAACTTTGATGCGTTCAACACGAGATGCTTTGGTTGTTTCCACTTCTTTTGTTCCCCCCGATTTAAACTTTACACCTTTCACAGTGGGATTCTCCGCTTTTAAAATAGAGCCAATGTTCACCGTACTTTGCAAAGCATCTTTGTCTTTTGTAAGTTGAGTGGTTACACTTTTTTCTGCTGTAAGATCTGCACTCACTTTATCTTTTTCAGCAATAACTGTTTTACTAAAGGTATTTAATGAATCAATTTGTACTACAAAATGTTTCATAATCGTACGCAATGTTTCTGTCTCTTTTCTAAGCTTAGAAATAATATACGCATCTCCTTTGTGTTTTTCTGCTTGTATAATCAACTCCGCAATTTCCGCTCTTTTCGTTTCCAATTCAGCTTGCACAAGCTTATCCGATGATTCCAGCGTTGAATACTCTTCTTGAAGACGCAATAAATCGGTTTTTACGTTATCGCGCTCAATAATCACTTCTTGTCTTTCAATGACTACTTTATCCGCTCTGTTTTTTTCTTTCCACCACAGAAATCCGAATGCACCATTACCGCCCATTAATAGCAACAACAGAATCCATAAAATTTTATTATTCGACTTTTTTTCTTCTTTATTGCTTTCCATATTATAAGGATTGTTTATTTTTGACACACAAAAGTAATACTTTTTAGCCTTATTGCACAAAATCTTATGCTGAACGACTTTATTTCACTGATATTTCCACAAGTTTGTGTTTCCTGTGGAAACAGTTTGTATAAGAACGAACAAACCCTGTGTACTTATTGTGTTTACCACCTTCCAAAAACAAATTTTCACTTGGATCAGGACAATCCGATAGCCAAAATTTTCTGGGGACGAATAACTATTCATTCTGCAGGAGCATTTTATGGATTTAACAAAGGTGGAAGAGTACAACGGATTATTCATCAACTTAAATACAAAGGCAGAAAAGAAGTGGGTTTTGCTGTTGGTAAACTCTATGGCTTTGAATTAAAAAAATCAGAGGCCTTTAATACGGTTGATACCATTATTCCTGTTCCACTTCATCCTAAAAAAGAGAAAAAACGGGGTTACAATCAAAGTGAATCTTTTGCAGAAGGTTTAGCAAGCAGTATGGAAGTAGCTGCAGATTTCAAAACATTGTTTCGTGCTCATGAATCGGAAACACAAACAAAGAAATCGCGTTTCAACCGTTGGCAAAATGTGGAAACCATTTTTCAATTAAAAGAATTCAAATCGCTGGAAGGCAAACATGTCTTATTAGTAGATGATGTGATTACAACCGGTGCAACACTTGAAGCCTGTGCACAAACTTTGCAACAGATTCCAGGCATTAAGATTAGTGTGGCGACTATTGCTTATGCTAGCAATTAGACTTTGCCTATTAGTGAAAAAGTGTGTCTCCGGTCAGTTCGAGCGGAATCGAGAACCCACAAAAGAAATGACAACGAAAAAAATGGAAGAAGAAATCATAAATAAAGTTTCGCAAAGTGGACTAGTGACTATTGACCTTGAGGCTTTTTATCCTCAAGGCGAACGGGTATTGTTTGACATCAAAGAGTTGCTTTTTCAAGGATTAATATTACGTGAAAAAGATTTTAGAGAATTCATCAAGAACGAAGACTGGAATACGTATAAAGATAAATATGTTGCGCTTATCTGTTCTGCAGATGCTATTGTTCCAACTTGGGCGTACATGTTATTAGCAACACAATTAGAGCCTGTTGCTAAAAAAGTAGTATTTGGAAATTTAGAAACATTGGAAACTGTTTTGTACTCCGAAATTCTAAATCAATTAAACATTGATGAATACAAAGATGCACGAATTGTCATAAAAGGTTGTGGAGATTTGCCCGTTCCAAAAGCTGCGTATGTTCAAATCACAAGTATGCTTCGCCCGATTGCGAAAAGTATTATGTATGGCGAGCCTTGTTCTACGGTTCCGTTGTATAAGAAGGGGAA
>CAYWAV010000043.1:0-28585 GCA_964456225.1 uncultured Chitinophaga sp.
GCAAATGACCTTCCTACTTTTCAGGAAATTTATGAGACGTATAAAAACAAGGTTTTTAATACTGTTATCTCCTATTTGCAGAATCAGGAAGATGCTGAAGAAGTCACGCAGGATGTATTTGTAGAAGTACACCGTTCCATCAATACCTTTGAAGGCAAATCCAGTTTAAGCACTTGGATCTATCGTATCTCCATTAATAAATCATTGGACTTTATTAAAAGTAAGAATCGTAAAAAGCGTTTTGCTTTTATGAGCAGCTTATTCAATGATGCGGGAGAATTAAAACACGATTCTCCTAACTTTTTTCATCCAGGAGTGATTTTGGAGAACAAAGAAAAGTCGGCCATCCTATTTAAGGCAATTAATGGCTTAACGGAGAATCAAAAGACTGCTTTTATCCTTTCTAAAGTGGAAGGATTGCCTTATGCTGAGATTTCGGAAGTGATGCAAATGACCGTTTCCTCGGTTGAATCCCTTTTGTTTAGGGCAAAGCAGAATTTACAGAAAGAATTATCAAACTTTTTTAAAGAATAGCGCAAGTTTTTAAATTTAATATCGTCAAAATGAACATGAATAAGGAAAAATGGATAAATGAGATAATGAATAGCTTGGATAATGTAAAGTCAGCCGAAGCGAATCCTTTTTTATACAATAAAATCTTAAACAAGATTGGCTCGGGCGCTTTGGAATACACGCCTATAAAATTGGTTTGGTTGGCAGCCGCTTCTTTTGCTTTGCTAGTAGTTTTAAACTTTAGCATTATCAAAAAATCGGATTCAGCACAAAGTAATTCTAAAAATGAAGTGGAGACGCTGGCCAACAGCTATCAATTAATCAACGAAAATTCTATTAATTACAATTAATAAGATGAACAGAACTAAACTATTAACGATTGCCGTCATCGGATTGCTTCTATTAAATTTAGGGACAATGGGTGTGATGATGATGCACAAACCAATGCGTCCACCTCATGGTGAAATGCCACATCCACCCCTTGGTGAAGGGCCAAAACAAATCATTATTGACCGTTTGCGTTTGGATAAATTGCAAGTTAAAGACTACGAGCTTTTGGTAGCAGAACATCAAGCCCAAACAAAAAAATTACGTGATGCATCCAAAGATTTACATGATGAATTATATTCTTTATTACAAACCGAAAAAATAAATATGGCAGCAAGTGATTCCATAATAGTAGAGATTTCAAACAATCAAAAAGCAATTGAGAATTTGAATTTCATGCATTTTCAAACGATAAAAAATCTTTGTAAAGGAACACAGGTAGAGGAATTTAATAAACTAGCTGGCGAATTAGCAGGGCTGTTTGCTCCGAAGGGGCCAAGATTATTTACTGATGTGCGGATTTCGGACGTGGTGATTAAAAAAAACAAAAACGATCGCAAGTTCTTAAATAAATTGTCGTCTAAACAACAAAATAAATAAAAAAAAGAAGCAATGAAAAATAAAATCTTACAAATTGCAACTGGAATAACCCTGCTTATTTCTGCAAGTATTTCAGCACAAGTTAGTCCGGCTATTAGCAGTTGGATACAAAACACAACTGGCATTACCGGTCGCCACTACATCAGCGGAAGTTCAACGCCTATTGTCGATGCAAGCTTACCAGCCAATTGTCAATCGGTTGCTTACAACACAACGCACGTGTATGTAAGTTGCAGTGGAATTCCAAGTTATGTAATCGGACCTTACTTAGATGGCAATCCAAGTCAAGGTGGGAACAATACAAATATTTATAAAATTCCTTTGAACCCTGTTCAAAATACAGGAACACCAACTTCAACAACGGCTGGAACAATTGGTGTTTTTATCAATGGCGTTTCCTTGTTTGATTACAGAGATGGTGTTTCTTGGAAAGTTTCAACAGGTGCAGAAGCAGGCGGACCAATCCCGGGTGGACCTGGAGATGGTGTTTGGAACAGAGATGCGATTCCAGCAGAAAAAGTTGGATTTGATTGTGCAAAAGGACATCCCGCTGGAACAAATTATCACCACCACCAAAATCCAAGTGCATTTAATTTAGACCAAGTTGTTATTTCAACTGTGTGTAATTTATATTTAGCAGATGGATTGTATGTAATTGACTCAACAGTACATTCACCATTAATCGGTTATGCATACGATGGGTTCCCAATTTATGGAGCATACGGTTACAAAAATTCAGATGGAACAGGCGGATTAACAAGAATTAAATCCAGCTACAGCTTAAGAAGTATAACTGTGAGAAACACCTACGCTAGTGGAGCAAGTGTTGCTGCTGGTCCGCCAATCAATACAACTTATCCATTGGGTCGCTACCGTGAAGATTATATGTATACTGCACCAACTGGAGCTCAACCTGATTATTTAGATGAGCACAACGGAAGAATTTGTGTAACACCAGAATACCCTCTAGGAACTTACGCTTACTTTTGTACAGTAGATGCAAACTGGAATTCATATTATCCCTATGCAGTTGGACCAACATTTTATGGTACAAAAGTAGTAACGGAAGGTGGAGCTTTACCAGGTGGATTAACTACTTATAATTCCACAACGGATGTTGCGGACGCCAACAATGAAAATTTAAAACTTACCATTTTTCCAAATCCAGCAAATGATGTTATTGCTATACAATCACACTTAGGAGGGCAAACAAACCGAAAAGTAGAATTGATAGATGCTTTAGGAAAGGTTGTTCAAACAACAACTTTGTTTCAAGGAAGCACGATGTGTTACTTTGATTTACAAACTGTGTATGCAGGAATTTATTTTGTAAGAGTAACGGATGGAGAGAATATAGAGAATACAAAAGTAATTGTAACTAAATAAGTTTCTCGACTCCGCTCGAAATGACATTGTGCGTTGTCATTTCGAGCGGAGTCGAAAAAGTGTGATGAATGAACTACTAAACACAATTGAAAAAGAAACTTTATCTGTATTTCGGGATATTCATTTTACTAATTGCATCCCCATGTGATACCAATGCTCAACGTTCGAAAGGATTGTTGAGCATTGGCTTTAATCATTACATAGACAATCAACTATTAAAGTTAGATAGTGTAAATTATTTAAATGATTTGGGTCAATCCTATTTTGTTAGCAATTTCAAATATTATATTGGCAATATTCATTTAACAAGAAAAGATGGGAAGGAATTTATTTCAACTGATTACTTTTTAATCAATGAAGATGAATCAGCATCTAAAAAAATAATAGTTAGCAACATTCCTGCTGGAGAGTACACTTCTATTAATTTTATTCTTGGCGTAGACAGCTTACACAATTGCAGTGGCGCACAATCGGACGTACTTGACCCTATTAATGCTATGTTTTGGACTTGGAACACCGGCTATATCTTTTTAAAATTGGAAGGAAAGTCATCAGCTTCCTCTGCAACAGGAAAAATTTTTGAATATCACATTGGTGGTTACAAACAACCTTCTAATTGTATTCGAAACATAAAATTAAAATTTGAAACACCACTGATTATCGAAAATGGTAAACAAGTAAACACAATCATTCATGTGAATGCCGCTGAAGTTTTAAAAACACCAACAAGTGTTGACTTTTCAATACTTCCTACTGTAACGGATTCAAAGAATGCGACTACCATTGCTGATAATTATATGGACATGTTTACCTTAGAGAAGTAGAATTATTATTAAGAACGTCATTGCGAGGAACGAAGCAATCTCTTCGAATGATTAATTAGCGGAGATTGCTTCACTCTGTTCGCAATGACGGCACAACAAACATTATGATGAAAAACAAAAGCATAGTCCTATTAATCATTTCATGCTTAGCATTGCTCTTCAGCTTCATCAGAAAGCTTCCCGACCTGTCCATTTCTAAAAAAGATGTAGAGTTAAAAATTCCAAAAGGCTTTCCAAAACCTACTTACGACTTTTCGAATAATAAATTGAGTCCGGAAATTTTTACGTTAGGAAGAAAATTGTTTTACGATCCGATTTTATCAAAAGACAGTTCTACCAGTTGTCAGAGTTGTCACCAAAGAGTTGCAGCCTTTGCCCACATCGATCATAATCTGAGTCACGGTATAGATGGCAAAATTGGAACACGAAATGTTCCTGGATTGCAAAACATGATTTGGATTACTTCTTACATGTGGGATGGTGGAGTAAATAATTTGGAAGTGCAACCACTGAACCCACTTACCAGTCCGCTTGAGATGGATGAAAACATTGCTCATATTGTTTCAAAGCTAAAAAACAACAAAGCGTATGTTGCACTTTTTAAGAAAGCTTATAAAGACACAATGATTAATTCGGAGCGACTATTAAAATCCTTGGCGCAATTTACGGGCTTGATGATTTCAGCAAATTCACGTTACGATAAATACATGGCAGGGAAAGATACATTTAGTGCTCAGGAGAAAAGTGGGTTGGAATATTTCAGAGCAAAGTGTGCTAGTTGTCATACAGAACCTTTGTTTACGGACAATAGTTATCGAAACAACGGTTTACTAGCAGACACTTCTTTAAATGATATTGGCAGAGGAAAAATCACCAACCTTGAAGCAGACAATTACAAATTTAAAGTTCCGAGTTTAAGAAACATCGAAATGACATTTCCTTATATGCATGACGGTCGGTTTAAAAAGCTGAAAGATGTTTTGAGTCATTATTCTTCAAAAAATCACAATGCAACAACCGATGCGGAAGCAACTAAAATTGGAGCGTTAAGTGATAAGGAGCGAAAAGATATTATTGCTTTTTTGTTAACCTTGACGGATAAAGAATTTTTGAATGATAGCAGATTTGGAGATCCGAATATGAAATAGTTGCTTGCAGACCTGGCTATCGGCAGACAGGTTTCGCAGATTCACGCAGAGAAAAAAGGATAAAGCGGATAAAATTATACATTTGTAGTATAATCTATTTTATGAATTTTATTCCTTCAAAAGAAAGAGAAAAATTTTACTTACCTAATTTCCTCATGGACAATCTGATTGTGTTTTTCATGAGCGGTCTTATTGCGTTTATCATACCACTCTTTACTACCAGAAGAGCGAGAAATTCACATGTTGAAAAGGTTCTTTCCATGTATAATCAACACGATAATGCAACAACCTTAAGAAATGTATGCATGTTAATCGGAGCTGTTATTGCCATTTTAGTATGCAGTTTCAGATTGCTAAAATTTCATATTTATTCGTTAGAAGTATTGGATAATCAACTAACTGTTATTTCTTATAACCTTCTTGGGCAAAAAAGTGAAAGAAAAATTGATTTGGAAAAATCAGCTCTTAAACTTGTAGAATTTCAGGCTACCAAAGAAAGAGATTCCGGCATAAAACTTGTTTTCCAAAGCGGTGCAACAGCATTTACAACTGAAGGCTCAAAATATTGGACTATGCGAAGAGATCGGGGAACTTTAAATTCTCTAAAAGAAGAATTGAATAAAAGAACTTAACAATCGCTTCATTCGTAATCGACTTTTAATTTTCCATCAAACTCGTGAGACACACCACTAACACCTATCTAGAGGGAATACATTTGAGTTAATAAATCAAACAAAGATTCGCAAATTCGTTTTGATTCGACATTCCTAACCTTAATCATCATGTCCCTTTACATCTCTCGTCTTTCCTGTTTTCCAAAGGTCTTCAGAAATTTTATTGGCTTGTTTTAATGAATCAGAAATAGCTTTATCGTTGAAACGATTTAAATTTGGTTTCCCGGCATTTACCCAGGCTGTATACCACAAACTACCTGTTGTAATAATTGCTTCACGCATTCTTCTTTCCACCATACCGTTTAATAATTTATCGTAGTCTTCGGTATATTCTTTTGAATACACTTTCATTAAAGTAGCACCACGATTTTCAAAACTGTATTTTTTATCAGGAGGATAAATTGCATTTAATTCTCTTTCAAAAATTAAAACAGAATCAACCGCAGCATGACTTGCTTTTACAACATCCCAAGCTTTGTCAATTGGTTTCTCAATGTATTTTGCTCGCCCAACCCAATAATCATAACCTTCCGATTTTAATTCTGGAATACGTGATTCCCAAAAACCATGAATTCCTTTTTGGTTGGTCAGTTGTCCGTTATAATTTTCAGTTGTATGCAAAGGAACGTGCGCATCGGCAATGTAGTGACCTAAATCTGCGGAGTAGTGCAAAATCAAATCCATGTTTTCTTCTTTGAAAGCTTCCGTTAAACGGTAGACCATTTTCTCGATGTGCCATGGAACAATGCCGTATGCTTTTAATGTATCTTCTGAATATTTTGCAACTGCTTTTTTCCACCATTGCGGAACAGAGTCAAATGGATGTTTTCCATAATGGTCAATGTCGATGTAATGACGAGGAGCTTCATCTTCATTGGCATATCTTCTTTTGTCGGGGTCGACAGCATGTTCAGAAATGTATTCTATGTGTTCTTTGTAAAAACCAATCATACCATCAGGCAAAGTAAAAACGGCCATTCGGTTTATTTTTTTGTGTGCGAAGAAACCCCAAGAGTATGCAGGTTGCTTATTGGTGATAAGCAATAGAGCGAAGATGATTATAAAGATGATTAGTTTTTTCATTGAGCTTTTTTTAATCCCCCTCGGTCCTTCGGACCTGGCCCCCTCTTTTTAAGGGGAAATTCCTCCTAATAATAATTATAGTAAAGATATGGAATATACAAACGAGAAAGTTAAGCCAATTTTACCAAATATTTACCTTCCAAAACAGGAATCACTGTTGTTTGATCGAGTTGGAAACAATATTTAATATCTTTTTTCAAACCCATTGCAGCAAGGCGTTCGGCATGAGAAGAGTTTCGAATAAATTTAATTTGACTTTTTTGAGATTGTTCGTATAAGAATGACATTGCTTTTGCCGCATCACCTGTATTGTGTAAACCCGCTTCAAACAATCTAGTAGTTACTGCTCCTGCAAAAATACTATCTTCCCAATTAAATTTATTTTTCCAGCCCGAACACAAAAGCAAGACACTTCGTTTTTGAGAAACTAAATAATCGCACAATGCTGTGATGTTTGTAAAAGCACCAATCACCACCTGATGTGCATTTTTAGCTGCTTCAATGGCTTGTGTTCCGTTTGTTGTAGAAATCACAATGGTTTGACCTTTTATTTTTTCAGTCATATAACTATAAGGAGAATTTCCGAAATCAAAACCTTCTAGAGGAACACCGTTTCTTTCGGCACCAACCATAAATCCTTGTTTTTTATATTCTGTAGCTTCTTCAACTGTAGCAACAGGAATCATTTTATCAACTCCGTGATGAAAGGCTGTACACATTGCAGTAGTTGCTCTCAAAATATCAATCACTACTACAATTGACTCATCGCGATGATGAATCGGATAAAGATAAGGTGATAAACAAACGTCAACTATTATTTTTTTTTCCATAGGAAACTCCAAACCTCCCCCTAACCCTCTCCTTGGACAAGGAGAGGGAAGAGATTAGTCTACGCTTTTAAAAAAGGCATTTTTACCACTTTTGCTTTAATTGCTTTATCACGAATCATGATAAAGATTTCTGTATCTGCTTTTGCTAAAGCTGTTGGCACATAACCCATTCCGATTGCTTTATTTAAAGTTGGCGATTGCGTTCCAGATGTTACAATTCCAATTGCGGTTCCATTAGCATCAGCAATTACATAATCGTGACGAGGAATTCCTCTGTCAATCATTTCAAATCCTACTAATTTTTTAGCAACTCCTTTTTCTTTTTGTTCCAACAATGCTTTGCTGTTTGTAAACTCTTTTGTGAATTTGGTAATCCAGCCTAACCCTGCTTCAATGGGAGAAGTGGTGTCATTAATATCATTACCATATAAACAGAAACCCATTTCTAAACGCAAAGTATCGCGCGCTCCTAAGCCAATCGGTTTTATCCCGAATTCTGCTCCTGCTTCGAAAATATCATTCCACATTTTTTCTGCTACATTGTTTGGAAAATAAAGTTCAAATCCACCTGCTCCGGTATAACCTGTGTTTGAAACCACAACATTTTCTATTCCATTGAATGTTCCTTTTTTGAAAGTGTAATATGCCATCTCAGATAAATTCATATCCGTTAGTTTTTGCAAAGCCAAAATAGCTTTCGGTCCCTGTACCGCCAATAAAGAAACATCGTCAGAAATATTTTTCATCTCCACACCTTTTGTATTGAACTTACTAATCCAGTTCCAATCCTTTTCTATATTAGAAGCATTCACAACTAAAATATATTCGTTTTGATTGATACGATACACTAATAAATCATCTACAATTCCACCTTTATCATTTGGCAAACAAGAGTATTGCACTTTTCCATCTGTTAAAACAGAAGCATCATTAGATGTTACACGTTGAATCAAATCCAACGCATTTTCGCCTTTCAAAATAAATTCGCCCATGTGGCTTACATCAAAAACACCCATTGCATTTCTAACAGTTGCGTGTTCATCATTTAAACCCGAATAAGAAACAGGCATATTGTATCCAGCAAAAGGAACCATTTTTGCACCTAAAGAGATGTGTTTACTTTCTAATGCTACTGATTTTAATTCTGTTGATGTTGTTTCCATAGTATTAATTGTAAAATTGAATATTAAATATTGTTCCGCAGGAACCCCTTCGGGGAAAAATTAGCTTACAGTTTAATATGCCCTGCCTATTTACAAATGTATGATTTTATCGATTCAAAAACCCAGAAAAAACATTCGAAATAGCAAAAAGCCATCCTTTTTTATATCTTTGAGGAACAGATACTATGAAGTTAATCGACTTATTATTTCAGCGCAATATGCCCAGATGGATCATCTTTTTCATCGACCTAGGTATTTGTCTGTTTTCCCTGATTCTGGCATACTTAGTACGCTTCAATTTTGCGATTCCGAAAGTTGAAATAGATGCCTTTCCATTTGTTTTTGGAGTGGTGCTTTGTATCAGAGCCAGTAGTTTCTACTTTTCAAAAACCTATCAGGGAATAGTGAAATATACGAGTTCGAAAGACGCTCAACGAATTTTCATTGTTATCAGTTTAGGAAGTTTAATATTTATTGGTGTCAACTGTGTTTTTTACTTTTTGATTAACAAAACCTTCCCTATTCCTTTCTCTATTATCATTATCGATTACATGGCTACCACCTTTTTGATGATAAGTTTGCGAGTAATGTTTAAAGCCTTGTATCTTGAATTAACAAATCCGAATAAAGAAAAGCGCAGTGTAATTATTTTCGGAGCGGGTGAATCAGGTATTATTACGAAACGTACATTAGACAGAGATGCAGGTACAAAATACAAAGTACTTGGCTTTATTGATGATGATATCAAGAAACAAGGAAAACAACTAGAAGGCAGCACTATCTATAATATAAATAAATTGGATAGTTTGCTTGCAGAAAATGATGTTTCAAATTTAATCATTTCTGTACAAAATTTATCTCCTGCAAAAAAGCAACAGATTGTTGACATTTGTCTCAATCACGATACCAAAGTATTAAATGTTCCTCCTGTAAGTAATTGGATAAACGGAGAATTGAGTTTCCGTCAAATCAAAAAAGTACAGATTGAGGAATTGCTGGAACGTGAGCCAATAAAACTGGATAAAGAAAACATTAAGAAACAGTTATCAAATAAAACTATTCTTGTGACCGGTGCTGCCGGAAGTATTGGCAGCGAAATTGTGCGACAGGTGATTCGCTTTAATCCTCAAAAAATTATATTATTGGATCAGGCAGAATCTCCACTCTACGATATGGAAATGGAATTGTTTGATAAATACAAACAACAATCGTATGAAATAGTGATGGGCGACATTCGTAATAAAGAACGAATGGAAAATGTATTTAAAACATTTAAACCGGAAATTGTTTTTCATGCGGCAGCATATAAACATGTACCAATGATGGAAAACAATCCGTCTGAATCTATTGCTACAAATGTTTCAGGGACAAAAAATTTAGCAGATCTATCTGTTCAATACAAAGCAGAAAAATTTGTAATGGTTTCAACCGATAAGGCTGTAAATCCAAGCAATGTAATGGGTGCAAGTAAACGCATTGCCGAAATTTATGCTCAATCGTTAAGTAAAAATTCAAGTACAAAATTTATTACTACTCGTTTTGGAAATGTACTTGGTTCAAATGGTTCTGTAATTCCACGTTTCCGTCAACAAATCGAAACAGGCGGACCAGTAACTATAACCGACCCTAACATCACCCGTTTTTTCATGACCATTCCTGAAGCGTGTCAATTGGTTTTGGAAGCAGGTGCAATGGGAAGCGGTGGTGAAATTTTTATTTTCGATATGGGTGAATCAGTGAAGATTGTTGACCTTGCTAAAAAGATGATTAAACTTTCTGGTTTAACTTTAGATAAAGATATTAGCATTATATATACCGGATTACGCCCTGGAGAAAAGCTATACGAAGAGTTACTTGCTGACCAAGAGAATACAATTCCAACTCATCACAAACAAATTATGATTGCAAAAGTGAAAGAGTACGACTTCTCTTCTATCTCCACCTCTATTAATGAACTAATTGATATGTTTAGCAAACAAAACAATCAATCTATTGTTAAAAAGATGAAAGAATTGGTTCCGGAATTTAAAAGCAACAATTCTGTTTACGAAAAGCTAGATAGTACAGATAACGAATAAAGCGAATTTTACGAATCTATGTATACTAAAATGGATGCTTTGAATAGAATGCTTAGAACAAAATGAAGTATTAAAGAATGAACCCATACAAACACAAAACCCCAATACAGATTCGTTTTAAAGACATCGACAAACTTGGCCATGTAAACAATGCCAATCACGTTACTTATTTTGAATTGGCACGTGTAGATTATTTTGATGCGCTTGCAACAGAGAACATTAAAATCGATTGGATAAATGAAGGAGTGATTCTTGCGAAGATTGAAATGGAATACAAAATGCCTATTTTATTAGAGGATAAAGTTTTTGTTTACACCTGGGTTTCTAAAATGGGAAGTAAAAGTTTTGATATGAGTTGTTCTATTGTTAAAGTAGAAAATAGTGTTGAAGTAGAATTAGCAAAAGGGCTGGCAATTATTGTTTGTTTCAATTACAAAACCAATCAAACGATTTTGGTTCCTGAAAGATGGAAAGCGGTGATGGTTGGATAATGCTGGAATTTTGCTCGCAGATTACGCAGATACTATACATAGTGATGGATGAAAGACGATAAATACTGATTCTCTGGATCTGTTTTCCTACCTACTCCAGACTCCTCTACTCCTGACTCCCGACTATACTCTACCCGTGAATAGAAGTTTCTTTACCGTAATTTTTAATGATTGAATCTTCATATTCGATCCATTCTTTCCAGCGTTTGTCAACATCCATTCCTACTCCGTACTGACGAGCAAATCCAATGAAAGTGGTATAATGTCCTGCTTCAGAAATCATTAGTTCACGATAAAATTTCGCTAATTCTTCGTCTTTAATATTTTCAGAAAGAACTCTAAACCTTTCACAACTTCTTGCTTCAATCATTGCAGAAAAAAGTAATCGATCAACTAAAGATTGAATTCTACTTCCTCCTTTGTTCATGAATTTATATAATTCATTTACATAATGATCTTTGCGTTCGAGTCCTAGTTTTTTTCCTCTTGCTTTTATTAAATTATGAACTTGTTCAAAATGATCAAGCTCCTCTTTTGCAAGTGCGATAAGCGCTGTAACCAATTCAGTATAATTCGGATTATTCACAACCATCGACAAAGCATTGGTTGCTGCTTTTTGCTCACACCAAGCATGATCGGTTAATATTTCTTCAATATTACTTTCTACAATATTTACCCAACGAGGGTCGGTGGAGAGTTTTAATCCTAACATCTTTTATTTGAAATCTAAAATTTGAAATCTTTAATCAATAAATTTTTTCATCAACGGCCCGCTCGTTAAACTTGTCACCAATGCCATAATTACTAGCGCAACAAAAATAGGTTTTGAAATAAGTCCCGCATTTAATGCCAAAGTTCCTAAAATAATTTCCATTGCACCGCGGGCATTCATACCAAAACCAACAGCAAGGGAATGATTCTTACTCATTCCACCTAATCGAGCTCCGAGTGTTGCTCCTACTACTTTTCCAACAAATGCTAAAACAAGGACAATCAATACAATCGGCAAATCAAAATTTTCGATAAAGTTTACTTTCAATCCAATTGAAACGAAAAACAATGGTGCAAAAAAGTTTGTCACAAATTGATGAATAATTTCACGTGCTTGTTCGCGTAAATGAACACTATCACCAAAAGCAATTCCAGCGATAAATGCTCCAAGAATTGCATGAATATTAATTGCTTCGGTAAATGCGGCTGATAATAAACAAATCCCTAGAGAAATTGAAAGAACTCCACCTGGCCAAGATAATTTTGTTTGCATCCATGGCAATGATTTATCAATGATTTTTTTGCCAATCGTAAGCATGAACAATCCAAATCCAATGATGTAGGCGATTGTATACCACAAGCTCAAATGTTCTCCAGAATTTGTGCTAGTCAAACTCAATACAAAAGAAAAAATAAGCCATCCCAATAAATCGTTAAACATTGCAGACGCAATAATGACCATTCCAATATTTGTCTTAAACAAATTCATGTCCATTAGAATACGTGCAATTACAGGCAATGCTGAAATCGATAAAGCTGTTCCAAAAAATAAAGAAAATATTAATTTTGGTCCTTTCTCATCGGGAATTGAAAATATTTCAGGAAAAAACCATGCCACTGCAAACCCAGTGAAGAATGGAATAATCATACTAAACACACTTGTATAAACCGCAACTTTACCTTGCTTTAACACAAGCGACAACTGCACTTCCATGCCCGCAAC
This sequence comes from uncultured Chitinophaga sp., assembly GCA_964456225.1. Classification (GTDB taxonomy): domain Bacteria; phylum Bacteroidota; class Bacteroidia; order 2-12-FULL-35-15; family 2-12-FULL-35-15; genus 2-12-FULL-35-15. Next base: position 12,832 of record CAYWAV010000043.1, read on the forward strand.
AAAAAGGAGCATTATAACTGATAAACTAAAAATACCATCCAAGGCGATTGGTATATTTCCAGTACGAGGGAATAAGTAATTAAAAATATCAGGGTATAGCATCCCCAAAATTGTTGGTCCTAAAACAATACCAACAATCAATTCACCCATTACAACAGGAAGTTTGAATCTTTTCCCTAATTCAGAAAAAATGCGGGAAATGATTAACATAGTGCTAATTGACAAAAGCAAAACTATCAATTCATTATGTGCGAGTTTGATCATATATTATACTCGAGAATGAACAATTAATAAATTACAAGGTAAATCAGCTAAAACATATTCGATATCATGTGTGAATATTCTATCGAAGACATTTAAATGTGTGTCGGGTGAATTTATAACGAGCAGGTCTGCTTTTTTATCCTTTGCAAATTTGCTAATCGCATAACCAGGTTTTCCTTTTATACTTTTATCGGTTACCTTTACTTCGCCTACATCGCACTTATCTATTATCGTTTGTAAGGTTTCTTCCGACTCTTCAGCAAAATTCTTTTTAATTTCTTTTGTTTGTGGAGCTGTACTATTATCAGAAATTGCCATCACTAAACCAGAAATATCCACTTCATTCACAATTGTTAAATCTTTTACCCCTAAATTTTTAGCTAAGTACAAAGCAGTATTAATCGTATGAATCGTTTTCGGATTTGCTACACCATTCACCACAATTTTTTTAACCTTTTGCGGCTCATTGCTAGGATTTATTAGCAACAACACAGAACATTTAGCTTTTCTACTAATGTTCCTTGCAATAGAGCCCAAATAAAATTTTAATATATTTTCTTTTTCAAGTGCACCCAAAATTAGCAAGTCGACTATATTCAATTTGCACAATTTCAAAATTGTATCTACAGGATCGCCTTCCATCCATATTACCCGCGACTGATTAGGGTTTACGCCTATTGTAGCCATCATTTCATCCAGTTCCTGTTCTTTTTGAGCTGTTTTTTCTCCAATATGCAAAAGCAAAAGCGAAGAGCCTAATACATCTGACAAACGCTTGGCTTCAGCTAATACGGGCTGACAACGAGGAGAAAAAGAAATAGCTACTGCTATTGTTTCAAAAGGATAGGATGGACGTTTTTTTAATTTACTTAAATCCATTTTTATATGCTGTTAATTTGTAGTAAAGATAACAATATCAACAATTCTGGGAACAATTATAGATTAATAATTGTTATCAATCTAAATTTGGTAATTTTGCGTACCTTACATTAAATAAATTGATCTAAAATATCTATGTATATATTATTGTTTTTTATTGCTCATTGGTTTCTTTCATTGTTTTCTCAGACGTTTTATTTGCACCGTTACGCTTCCCACAAAATGTTTACAATGAATCCGTTTTGGGAAAAATTTTTTTATTTGTTTACCTTTTTTACGCAAGGTTCGTCCTTCTTAAATCCTAGAGCATACGCCATATTACACAGAATGCACCACGCTTATAGCGATACTGAAAAAGATCCTCATTCACCACACTTTTTTAAAGATGTTTGGCACATGACCATGCAAACAAAAGACATTTATTTAAACTACGCCAAGCATGGAAAGGAACCTGAGAAAGCGTTCAGAGGCAACTACCCTGAGTGGAAATTTATAGATTGGTTCAGCGATTTATGGGCGGTTAGGTTATTATTTGTTGCAGGATACATTTTGTTTTACGTGCAATTTGCTACTGCTTGGTGGATGTTCCTCTTATTACCTATCCACTTTATAATGGGTCCACTTCACGGAGCAATCGTAAATTGGTGCGGCCATAAATACGGCTATTCCAATTACGACAACGATGATCATAGCAAAAACTCTTTGCCGATAGACTTTTTAATGATGGGTGAATTATTCCAAAATAACCATCATAAAAGTCCGAACAATATCAACTTTGCTAGAAAATGGTATGAATTTGATCCTACTTTCCCTGTTATTATTGTTTTAAACTGGGCCAGAATAATTAAAATCCGAAAACTATGAGTCCCTTTATTCAACTACCGCTGATCTCTTTTGCAGCCGTTTCCATTTTAATGATTCTAATTTGGATTTGGGCTTACCGAATTAAAAATGCTGGAATAGTTGATATATTTTGGGCATTTAACTTCTTCATTATTGCTATCGTTATTTGGCTTTTAGCCGATGGAAACGAAATACGTAAAAATATTGTTTGTTTGTTGGCTTCACTGTGGAGTATTCGTTTGGGAATTTATTTACTCATCAGAGTGGGTTCTCACTTGGATGAAGAAGAAGGACGTTACAAACAATTGCGCGAAGAATGGGCTCCTAATGCCAACTTAAAATTCTTTGTATTCTTTCAAATGCAAGCTTTGTCAAATGTTTTTTTAGCAATTCCATTTTTTATCATCGCTGTAAATTCAAACCCGGAAATTTCAACAGTTGAATATATCGGAGCAGGAATGTGGCTTCTATCTATTATTGGTGAAGGCTTATCCGACTGGCAACTAAAACAATTCAAAAAAAATCCTGCTAATAAAGGAAAAGTTTGTCAAGCAGGTTTTTGGAATTATTCCCGTCACCCAAATTATTTTTTCCAATTAATGATTTGGATTTCTGTTCTTATTTTTGCAATCCCGAGTCCATATGGCTGGATATCCGTTGTATGTCCTTTGGTTATAGGATTGCTTATTTTTAAAGTAACCGGAATTCCAATGACCGAAGAACAATCGCTTCGTTCAAAAGGAGAATTATATAAAGAATATCAACGCACCACTAGTGTGTTTATTCCATTACCTAAAAGAAAATAAAACCATTATCCATTTTCCTATTTTACATTTATGTGGTACGACTCATTGGTTGAAAAAAATAAAGTTCCCGATTTTTTGCTTCGAATTGGAATTCGAAAATTATTAAAAGAACGTTTACTGCAAGAGAAAAAAGAAACCGTTGAATTGCAACAAGCGCACTTAATGAAATTGATTGAAGAATTAAAAAATTCTCCAATAGCTATTAACACAGCAGAAGCAAACGAACAACATTACGAAGTCCCGACAAAATTTTATCAATATTGTTTAGGAAAAAATTTAAAGTACAGCAGCGGTTATTGGAAAGATGGTGTTACAGACATTGATACTTCCGAAGATGACATGCTGGAAATCACCTGCGATCGTGCTGATTTAAAAGACGGACAAGATGTGTTGGAATTAGGATGTGGCTGGGGTTCTCTTTCACTTTTCATGGCAAAAAAATATCCGAAAAGTAATTTCACAGTTGTATCCAATTCACGCACTCAGAAATTACACATTGATGAACAAGCCAAACAAAGAGGAATTACCAACCTGACTGTCATCACGGTAAACATTAACGATTTCAATATTGATAAAACATTCGACAGAGTGGTATCTGTAGAAATGTTTGAGCACATGCGCAACTATCAAAAATTGATGCACAAAGTTGCTACGTGTTTAAAACCCGATGGGAAATTATTCGTTCACATTTTTACCCACAAAGATTTTGCCTACAAATTTGAAGTGATAGATGAAACAGATTGGATGAGTAAATACTTTTTCACTGGAGGAATAATGCCAAGTGATGATTTGCTTTTGTATTTCAACGAACACCTTTCAATTCAGCAACACTGGCATGTAAGCGGAATGCATTACAGCAAAACATCCGAGGCTTGGTTACAGAACATGGACAAGCACAAAACGGAAATCATGCCTTTGTTTGAAGAAACGTATGGTAAAGACCAAGCTGTAAAATGGTGGGTATACTGGAGAATTTTTTATTTAGCTTGTGCCGAATTGTGGGGATACAACAAAGGAGAAGAATGGATTGTGAGTCATTATTTATTTTCAAAAAATAAACCATGATCAGATTAACAATTGCTGTGTTGATTTTTCTATTGTCGTTATTGGTTGTTTTTAAAGCACCAACCAACTTATTATGGAGAGCAACAGTTGCTTTAACAGAATTTCCACATCTTCTAATTATTGCATCACTCCTACTCGCTGCAACTTGCTATTGGTACAGCTCTTATAAGTTGCCTATCCTCACATTATCCTTCATTTCTTTTATCATTTTCAGCGCAACTATTGTCAGAACCTACAATCGGGCTTCTACAATTGAAAGTGGATTGAACGCTAATTTTAGCAACAAAAATTATAGCACACTAAAAAAACCATTAGAAACTGCCTTTTCTTTTTTTACCTTATTTACAGGAATAGACAATAAAACAATTGAATACAAAAGCATTCCATATAAAAAAATAAATGATCTTGAATTATCATTCGACTTCTATCCTTCAAACACAAACCAAGTTTCACCTTGTATCATAATTATTCATGGCGGTTCCTGGAGAGAAGGTGACAGCCAACAACTACCAAAACTAAACAGCTATTTGGCAAACAGAGGTTACAATGTTGCTTCTATCAATTATAGAAAAGCACCTGAGTACACAAACCCCGCTCCGATTGAAGATACCAGAGATGCACTAAATTATATCGTTGAAAATTGCAAAGAACTAAAAGTAGATACAAACAATTTTGTGTTGATTGGACGTTCTGCTGGCGGACAAATTGCATTACTGAGTGCTTATACACTTAAGAATAAAAACATAAAAGGAGTTGTTTCCATTTATGCTCCCGCAGATATGTATTGGGGCGCACAACATCCTGGAAATAAATGGGTATTGGATACCGATAAAGTTCTTGGAGATTTTGTTGGTGCAAGCGTTAAAGATTTTCCTGAAAAATATAAGTTAAGTTCACCCGTTGAATTTGTTGAAAGCACATCCACTCCCACTCTTATCATACATGGTCAACACGATTGTATGGTTAGCTTTATACACAGCGAACATTTACAGCAAAAATTAATTGAGAATAAAGTGAAACATTATTTTCTGGATTTACCTTGGGCGACACATGGCTGCGATTTTAACATTTGCGGCCCAAGCGGACAAACAACTACTTATGCCATCGAACGTTTTATAAATTCAGTGATTACACAATAATGGAGAAATTAGCCATCATAGGAACTGGAATTGCCGGAATGGGTTGCGGACATCATCTCCACAAAAAATACGATTTAACTATTTTTGAGCAAGACAATTATATTGGCGGACATACGAATACAGTTGCTGTTGAGGAAGACGACAAACTTGTTTATATGGATACAGGTTTCATGGTTTTTAATTTTGAAACGTATCCCAACCTTTGCAATTTATTTAAAGAAATAAATGCTCCGATAAAAAAAACGGACATGACTTTTAGCGTGCAACATACTCAAACAGGTTTAGAATATTGTGGTTCTGGAATAAATGGTTTGTTTGCTCAAAGGAAAAATATCTTTAATATCTCCTACATTAAAATGCTTACTCAAATAACTCGTTTCAACAAAGAGAGTATTGAAGTATTAGATAATACAACTTATGAAAATTATTCTTTAGGAAAATACATCAAAGAAAAAAAGTATGGCGAGGATATGCTTTGGAAATATTTGGTTCCAATGAGTTCTGCTGTATGGTCTACTCCTATGGAAGAAATGCTCGACTTTCCCATTGTAACACTGGTTCGTTTTTTTAAGAATCATGGGTTTTTAGGATTGAATACACAACATCAGTGGTATACGTTGGAAAATGGAAGTCAGGCATACCGTAAATTATTAATCGCTCCGTTTAAAGATAAGATTCAAGTTAATAACGGAGCTGTGAAAGTAGAAACGGAAGGAGAAAAAGCAATTGTAACAACACAAGATGGCAAAACGCATACATTCGACAAAGTAATATTTTCTTGTCATGCCGACCAAACCTTAAAACTTTTGGAAAACCCAACAACTGATGAACAAAGATTATTAGCTCCTTTCAAATATCAAAAAAACATCGCAACAGTTCACACGGATGAATCCATTATGCCAAAAACAAAACTAACTTGGAGCAGTTGGAATTACAGAATTGAAAACAGAAATGGCGTACAGGTTCCTTCTACCATTTATTGGATGAACAGCTTGCAAGGTGTTTCAAAAAATAAAAACTATTTCGTCTCCATAAATGCAATTCCTGGTTCCGTAGATAAAAAGAAAATTATTCAGGAAATTGATTACGAACATCCGTTGTTTGATTTAGCAACAATGAAAGCCCAAGAAGAGTTGCATAAACTAAATGTATCAGGACCACTTTATTTCTGTGGAAGTTATTTTAAATACGGCTTTCACGAAGACGCATATAAAAGTGCGGTGGACTTATGTAGAAACTTATAAGATTTCTCGACTTTGCCTCAAATATTAAAAAGCATGTCAGTTCGAGCGGAGTCGAGAACAACAAACTAAAAATACAAAATCATTTACCATCAATGAATAGCTGTTTATATAAAGCAAATGTGATGCATCATCGGTTGCAACCTAAAAAACACAGGTTCAACTACAATGTATTTATGTTTTATATTGATTTGGATGAAGTGGAAATGCTTTCGAAAAAGTTGTGGATGTTCAGCAAAAACAAATTCAATTTTTTCAGTTTAAGAGACAATGAGCATTTGCAATTACCCATTGACAATCCAGATACATCCAAAAGCATACGTGAGCAAATTTCATTGTATTTATCACAAAATGGCGTAAAAATTGGCAAAGGCAGAATTATGCTGCTTACCAATTTAAACATATTAGGTTACAATTTCAATCCAGTTTCCTTTTATTATTGTTATGACGAGAACAATTTACCCCTTTGCGTTGTTGCAGAGATTGGAAATACATTTGGGGAGATAAAACCGTTTTTGCTAAACAAAGAAAATTTATCGGACGACAAGTATTATTTGAATACAACTAAATATTTTTATGTTTCACCTTTTATCGAACACGATACGAATTTTGATTTTAATTTGGCTATTCCGAATGAAAAATTAAACATTCGAATTGATGATTACAAAAACGGAGAACGATTTTTCATCAGCACCTTAACCGGAACAAAAAAACCACTAAACAATTCGAATTTAGTATGGTACAGCATCCGTTTTCCGTTCCTTACTTTAAAAATTATAACTTTGATACATTGGAATGCTATAAAACTATGGTTAAAGAAAATACCATATCATAAAAAATCGGCAAACCAGGACTTGCAAAAAGACGTATATCGCAGAAAGAGTTAATTTTTTTGTACATTTAATTTACAAATCGACACCCAACTATGTCAACAGTATTAGTAAAAACAGTAAAACGTGGTTTTTATGAAAAAGTGATTTTGAGCCTGTTTTCAAAAATGGAAATGGGAACATTAAATATCACTATGCCTGATGGTGAAATCATAAAACTGGGAAATGGTGAAGGAAATGTGGTTGCTAATATCGACATCAAAGATTACGACTATTTCAAACGCTGCGTATTGTATGGCGATATTGGTTTTGGTGAGGCTTACATGGATGGTTGTTGGGAAACCGATAATATCACCAATGTTATAAAATGGTTTATTATAAACATTGAACATGCACCTACGGTTTCGGGAAGCAGTGTTCAAAATATTACTTTAAATATCCTCAGAATATTCAATAAAATTTATCACTTCAAAAGAGCAAACAGTATAACTGGCTCCCGCAAAAATATTTCTGAGCATTACGATTTAAACAATGATTTTTTTTCATTGTTTCTTGATCCAACCATGACTTATTCTTCTGCTTACTTCAAAGAAGATGAAATGAATTTACAACAAGCACAAACGGAAAAATACGATCGCCTTTGTAAACAATTGAATATTCAATCCAGCGATCATGTATTGGAAATTGGTACGGGTTGGGGCGGCAACGCTATTCACATTGCAAAAACATACGGTTGCAAAGTAACAACAGCAACCATTTCCGAAGAACAATTTAAATTGGCTAACGAACGTATTGCAAAAGAAAATCTTTCAGATAAAATAACTGTTGAATTAAAAGATTACCGTTTATTGGAAGGAGAATTTGATAAAATTGTTTCTATTGAAATGTTAGAGGCCGTTGGACATAAATTCTTAGATGTGTATTTTAAAAAATGCAACCAATTGTTAAAGAAAGATGGAATTTTGGCAATCCAAGTAATTACTTGTCCTGATTCACGTTACGACAGCTTACGCAGTGGTGTTGATTGGATTCAGAAACATATTTTTCCAGGCTCATTACTTCCTTCCGTTTCCGCAATCAATACAGCTATTAACAACACAGGAAATTTAACAATGGTGGATTTAAAAGATATGGGTTTGCATTATGCAAAAACCTTAGCCATTTGGAGAGAGCAATTCAACAACCATTTAGCAGAAGTAAAACAATTGGGATTTGATGAAGAGTTCGTTCGCAAATGGAATTATTACTTATGCTATTGCGAGGCAGCCTTTGAGATGCGAAACATCAATGTGATGCAAATGGTTTATTCCCGCCCGAATAACATTGGCAGGTAAGTTACAGATTCATAATATTGGCTACACCTTTTAGCATAGTTAAAAGGCCTGTTATTGCAAGTCCCCATAAAACATATCCAACAAGTGAATTACTATTGGTAGAAACGTAAGTAATCACAATTGCTACTACAATAATCGAAAGCCCTATTATCAACTGCTTCATTCCTACGTTCTTTTTTACCTCTTTTCTTAATTTTTTTATTTCAGCAATTACCTCATCAATCATTTCATCAAACACGCCTTTCTCGGCAAGTTGAAATTCGATATATTTACTATCGTGACCAGATGCAAACATTACTTTCGCTTCTTCGTAACAATCCTCAAAGTTGTGTTTCATTTTTTCAATTCTTTAAACCTCGTAAATATTATTGCTGCCAACAAGCATAAAACAAAACCCAACATTCCTGAAAGTCGGATTCCGAAATCATTTGATGCATCTTTTCCGTAAATAAGAAACATTGCGAAGAGCGCCATTCCCATGGTTTGCGCAATCTTTACAAAAAAATAACGTACTGCAAAATAAATTCCTTCCTTGTTTGTATTTGTTTCTAACGTATCCTGTTCAATAATTTCTGCCAGAATTGCATTTGGTAAAATGTTTAAAGACGCCAAAGGAATAGCTGCTAAAATAATTAAAGAATATATCTGAACGGTTGGATCTATTTTCAATTTTCCTAAAAAATAAATTCCTAAAAAAACAAATGATAGAATAATGAAGGAAACAATTACCAATATTTTCTTGCCGGTACGTTTGGGAAGAAAATTTACTGCCGGATAAAAAATGAAAGAAACCAACACCATCGTCATCATTAGCTTATTACCCAATGTTTCCGGAAGCTTTAGCAACACCTTCAAAAAATAAAGGAGTCCAGATGTAATGATGGTAACCGAAATAAAATAAGAAAAATCAGCAACGATGAAAAGTAGAAAATTTTTATTTGACAATGTTTGCTTCAATGCTAATTTCATAGGAACAGCATGCGGTTTGCTTACACCGTATTTTTTTTCATCGATGGCAAAAACGGTTATTGCCATAAAAATTGCTGCAAGCACACACATACTCAGAACAGCATATTGTAGAGCAAGTAATTTTGAGATTTCAAATGATTGCTGAAAAAAAGCTGTAAGATTAAACGTATTGGAAGCAATGGCTATTCCGAAAACATATCCGATGGATTGCCAAGTTGCTAAGCGCACTTTATCCTCAGATGTAGGCGCCAGTTCAGGTAACAAAGCATAATATGGAATAATATAAGTAGTGGATGAAATATAAAAACCGATAAGGACAATCACCAGCCAAACAATATTAATGGTGCTTTCCTCTTGTTTCAGCGGAAAAAAAATCAGGAAACAGAAAATGAAAGAAGGCAAGATTGCCCATTTCATAATCGGAATTCTTCTTCCTTTGGGGTTTTTACTGCTGTCGCTGAACTGAGCAATAAAAGGGTCATAAACTGCATCGATGAACCGTCCGCTAGATGTAATTAGAGCAATGGCATTAAAAATCCCGAAAATGGCTACTTGGGAGATTAAATTGGGAAGACCACTATCTGAAGGTGGCAGGTAAAGATAGATGAGAATAACACTAATAAGATTGAACATTACGCTCCAACCCATCATTCCAAAGGAATAGGCCAGCTGTTTAACAAAAGGAAGTGAACGTTGAACCATTTACTGTGCAATATCGTAAATTAAAAAGACTAAAAATAATCTCATGGAAACTTTGAAATCAAAAAATGTTTCCATAGTTTTGTATCGCAAAAAATAACAAGGAAAACACAACTATTATTGCTAATTTTAATGTCCCAAAAGACGGGCAGCCGTCTACTAATATCAGTCTATATTTATGAAACAGTTTTTTTCGCTCAGAATCCTTTTTTTCTTCCTTTTTTTCATCGCATTTCAGTTGTATACGAATGCTCAGGACAAACAAAAATTTACTATCAGTGGTTATGTTAAAGATGCATCCAATGGTGAATACAGCATTGGTGCAAACGTATACATCAAAGAACTTATAAAAGGTGGAAATACCAATCAATATGGATTTTTTTCAATCACTGTTGAGAAAGGAACTTATACACTTATCAGCTCATATGTTGGGTATGAAAATTTCGTTAAACAAATTACCCTCGACAAAGACATTCATATAAACATTGAACTAAACCCTTCTGCAATCAATGTAAAAGAAGTAGTTGTTACTTCCGACAAAGTGGATAAAAATGTTTCCAGCACCAATGTTGGTTCAATAAAACTCGACATGGAAGAAATAAAAAAGCTTCCTGCATTTATGGGTGAAGTGGATGTATTAAAAACCATTCAGCTTTTACCCGGTGTAAAATCAAGCGGAGACGGGAATTCAGGTTTTTATGTTCGCGGTGGTGGCCCAGATCAAAATTTAATTTTATTGGATGAAGCAGTTGTGTATAATGCTTCTCACTTACTTGGATTCTTTTCTGTTTTTAATGGCGATGCTGTAAAAAGCATCAACCTTGTGAAAGGAGGAATGCCGGCTCAATACGGTGGCCGACTTGCATCTGTTTTGGATATTTCCATGAAAGAAGGAAACAACAAAACCTATCACGCTTCAGGTGGCATCGGAATTATTTCATCTAGATTAACAATTGAAGGCCCGATAAAAAAAGATACCGGCTCATTCATCGTTTCTGCAAGAAGAACCTATTTGGATGTTTTAGCACGCCCGTTTGCCAAACCAGATTCTCCTTTAAAAAATTCAGGTGTTTACTTTTATGACATGAATGCAAAAGTAAATTATCGACTTTCAGATAAAGACAGAATTTTTGCCAGTGGTTATTTCGGAAGAGACATTATGAAATTTGCTGACAAAGATGCTGGATTTAAAATGGGTGTTGCTTGGGGCAATTCTACAGGTGTTATCAGATGGAATCACTTGTTTAATAATAAACTATTCATGAACGTTTCCGGAATTATAAGTGATTACAAATTTACATTCACTGCTGAACAAACCGGATTCGAATTAAAATTATTCTCCGGCATTAATGATTTGAATGGCAAAGTAGATTTTGGCTATTTTCCAACTATTCGTCACGAAGTTAAATTCGGAGCGAATTATATCTTCCACACTTTCACTCCAATGAGTGCAACTGCTAAACAAGGTGAAACAGAATTTGATTTGGGTGGAGTAAAAAAATTGCGAGCACACGATATGGCAGCATATGTTTCTGATGATTTTGATGTGACGGATAATTTTAAAATTCATGTCGGATTGCGTTACTCCTATTTTATGCAGATTGGTCCTTTCGACAGATATGTAAAAGATCCAATAACCGGACAAACATCTTCTACTATTCATACCAACGCAAATAAAAAAGTTGCAGATTACGGTGGGTTCGAACCACGTTTCAATGCACGTTATTCTTTAAATACAAAGTCATCCATCAAAGCATCTTATACCTATAACTTACAATACATTCACCTTGCTTCTTTATCAGCTGTTACTTTACCAATTGATACCTGGGTACCCTCATCCGAAACAGTAAAACCACAAAAAGGTTCACAATATTCAGTCGGATATTTTAGAAATATTAAAGACAATACCTACGAAACTTCCGTAGAGATTTATTATAAAGATTTACAAAATCAAATTGAATATGCAGATGGTTCAATGCCTGGAGGTGGCATTGGTGATAATGCCGACAATCAATTTGTTTTTGGAAAAGGTCAAGCATACGGTGTTGAATTATTTTTAAAAAAACGAGTAGGAAAATTTAATGGTTGGATTGGATATACTTTATCATACACCAAACGAACCTTCCCTGATCTAAATCGCGGACAAGAGTTTTATGCAAAATATGACAGACGACATGATGCTTCTGTTGTGTTGAGCTACGACTTAAATAAAAAATGGACCTTCGCAGCCATCTTCGTTTATGGAACAGGAAATGCCATTACTATTCCTACCTCTTATTATGTAATTGATGGAAATATCACTTATGATTATAGCGATAGAAATGCATTCAGAATGCCGGCTTATCACCGTTTAGATGTTTCTGCAACCTATACACCCGACAGAACAAAACACATTGAACGCAGAAAAAAACGCGTTATCAAAAAATTCGGATTAGGAGAAAACATGAAACCTGAAGATGTAAAAATTCCAACCAAACTGTTTAAGAATTACGAAACAACTTGGAACTTCAGCATATTTAATGTTTACAACAGACACAATCCATACATTATTTATTTTGCTAACGAAGGCAGTGCTACCGAAGGCAATTTAAAAATCAAAGCAAAACAAGTTTATTTGTTTCCGATACTACCATCGGTTACTTGGAACTTTAAATTTTAAGAATTTTAAATTTATCAGAAATGAAAAAATATTTTTTAATACTTGCAACGCTTTCACTTTTTTCGGCATGCACCGAAGAGATAAATGTGACGCTTCCGAACTCCGACAAAAAAATTGTGATAGAAGGGGCAATTGAAAATGGAAAATATGCGGAAGTTATTATTACCCGTTCCATTCCGTTATTTTCTTCCGTTGGATCAACTTCTCCTGCAGAATTTTATGTAACGGATGCTACAGTGTACGTTTCAAACGGAACTACAACTGAAATCTTAACAATTACAATTGATAGCTCTTCTGCTCTGGGAGTAGTTTATAAAGGAAATACAATTTTAGGCGTTCCAGGACAAACCTATTCGTTACGTGTAGTTGCATCTGATGGAAAAGAATACAATGCAACCACCACCATTCCTAATCCAGTAGCTTTGGACTCTGTTTGGTGGAAAGCGGCTCCACCTGAAGACACATTAGGATATGCCAATGCACGTTTAAGTGACCCTGTAGGTTTAGGGAACAATTACAGATGGTATTCAAAACGACCAACAAAAGACAGACGCTTTCTTCCACAATTTGGTTCTACATTCGATGACAAACTAATTGATGGTAAAAGTTTTGAATTTGCTTATGCAAAAGCATACGACCCAACCGATAGCGAAAATTCGATAGAAAATGATTCGGATACGGAAAGATTTTATTATCTTAAATCAGATACGATTTATATACGATTTGTTTCTTTTGATAGAGCGAGTAAGGATTTTTACACCACATTTGAGGCAGCGCTTTCCAGCAATGGCAATCCGTTTGCATCGCCAACAACTATTTTAGGGAATATTGACAATGGTGCACTGGGAGTGTGGGCTGGAATGGGCGCGAGTTATGATACTATTATGCCAACCCCGTAAACAGCTCAATTACTAATTGTGAAATAAAATTGTTGCTTTTGTGAATAAAATCTAAAAAACAACATCAATACAAATGTTACTTTCGTAGCTCTATGTTTTTAAATTAAACACATAGAAAAACACATAGAAAATTTCTATTTGTTAAAAATGAGTTAAACAATATTAGAATTAATAAATTATGGAACATGTAAAATGCCTTATCATAGGAAGCGGTCCGGCCGGATATACTGCAGCAATTTATGCAGCACGTGCTGATATGAAACCCGTTTTATATACAGGATTAGTACCGGGTGGGCAATTAACCGAAACAACGGAAGTAGACAATTTTCCAGGATATCCGAAAGGAATCACTGGCCCCGAAATGATGGAAGATTTAAAAGCACAAGCAGAACGATTTGGAACACAAGTGCGTTTTGGAATTGCTACAAAAGTTGATTTAAACACCACTCCTAAAAAAATATGGATTGATGATACTATCGAAATGACTGCAGATACTGTAATTATTTCTACCGGTGCATCAGCAAAATGGTTAGGATTAGAAAATGAAACACGCTTACGGTTAAATGCGGGTGGTGTTTCTGCTTGTGCCGTTTGTGATGGTTTCTTTTACAAAGGACAAGATGTTGCCATTGTTGGAGCTGGAGATACGGCTGCTGAAGAAGCAACTTATCTTTCTAAACTATGTAAAAAAGTGTACATGATAATTCGCAGAAGCGAAATGCGTGCAAGTAAAGCAATGCAACACCGTGTAACAAACACTCCTAACATTGAAATTATTTGGGATAGTGAAACACACGACATTGTTGGACAAAATGCAGTAGAAAATGTAATTGTGAAAAATATTAAAACAAACGAATTACGCACATTAAATGTAACCGGATTTTTTGTGGCAATTGGTCACAAACCAAATACAGATATTTTTAAAGGACAACTAACAATGGACGAATTAGGATACATTGATGTTGTTGGATATACTAGCAAAACCAATATCCCTGGTGTATTTGCAGTAGGTGATTGTGCCGACAAAACCTACCGACAAGCTGTAACTGCTGCCGGAAGTGGCTGTATGGGTGCATTGGATGCTGAACGCTGGCTGGCATCTGAAGGAATCCACTAAGATATTTCCCGACCTTTATTAAAAATCTCCGTTCAAAACACTATGAACGGAGATTTTTTTTTATATTCACAGAATAAACGCTTAAAGATTACGCATAGATGAAAAAACTACTTTTCCTTATTCTTTTTTCACTTTTCTTAAAATTGTCGTTTGCACAGTTTTTCGGACAAATTCCTGTGCCCGTAAAATACAAGGAAGCAAAGGTGGTTGATCCTACTTATGGAATTACGATGTATGAAAAATTAAACTTTTACACCGGTGGGGACTCTGTTCGTAACGATAAAAAAGGATATGCTTGTCAAGGTTGGTTAGAAGATATTTATGAAGCAGGACAACTGTTACACAAAGGATTTTATGAAGATGGGCACTTAAAACTTTACAAGAATTTTTACTCGAACGGCAATGTGGAACGCTCTTTTAAACAAGTCGATTTTAAACGGTGCAATTTGCAACTCTTTTATCCTGATGGCAAACTAAAATCCGACATTACTTATTACGATGGTAGTGAACAAGTTTGGACCGATTATTATCCTAACGGACAAATAGAATTTACTGAGGAAAATTCCAAAAGCATGGAATATTTAATTTTCCGAAAATCTTATTCAGAAGACGGCAAACCACAGGAACTGTTTGAAATGATTGATCCTAAGAAAAAAAGATATTCCAAAAAAGAATATTACGAAAATGGAAAGATCAAAGCAGAAGGAACAATGATATTTAATCCTGCCGTTACCGATTATCAAAAAGATGGTGAATGGAAAGAATACGATGAAAGTGGAAAAGTAAGCCCACAGAAATGGGTAAAAGGTGAAGAAGTCACCAACTAGTATCTTACCATGTGCTGTTGACTTTACCGCAGGTTAGCAGATTTTCAACTATGTATTTTATTTTGCAGATCCTTTTCAGAACGTCATTGCGAGACCCGAATTTTCGCGGGGTGTGGCAATCTCTCACCATGATAAGTCTGATCACCATTGAGCAAGATTGCTTCGTTCCTCGCAATGACGTTC
>CAYWAV010000044.1:0-1804 GCA_964456225.1 uncultured Chitinophaga sp.
TAGATGGGAAACCTTTTAACGAACGCATCAATTATTTTCACAAACCACAATTCAATCTTTCACATTTTTGGAATATCAATAAAAAATTATACCTCTCTACTATCGCTTACACATCAATAGGAAAAGGTGGAGGAACAAGATTGGTAAACCCTATTACTCCAGATAAAAATACAGGACAAATTAATTTTGATGCTATTTATGATATCAACGTTTCGAACATTGATGGATTGTATAGCACAACAGAACATAAATCAACCAACATTATTCAAAGTTCCGTAAACAATCATTTTTGGTACGGAGTACTTTCATCCTTAAATTATCAAATTGATACTGCTTGGTCGGCATTGATTGGAATTGATGCGCGATATTACAAAGGCATGCATTATACAGAAGTGTACGATTTGTTGGGTGGCGATTATTATGAAAACCATACAAATCCAAATCAGCCTGCTGGAACATTTTTCGGTGACCCGAATTTTCAATACCAGATGAAACGTAAAGGCGACAAAATTTTACGGAACTATGAAGGAACAGTAATGTGGGGCGGAGCATTTGCACAAGTAGAATACAAAAAAAAGAAATGGAGTGCATTTGCAACAGGTAGCGTTTCGGAAACAGGATATCAACGAACAGATTATTTTAAGAAAAAAGATATTGTTTTATCTGATACAACTTTATTGCAAGCAGTTGGTTTTGCTGATACCGTTATGTATAACGGTGTTGAATACACATCGGCATCACCCGAAGCAAGAACCTCACAAACCGAACGTTTGTGGTTTTTAGGTTACACCATTAAAGCAGGAGCTAACTATAACATTAACGAACATCACAATGTGTATTTAAATGCTGGTTTTTTAAAGCTGCCTCCAAAATTCGACTTGGTTTTTACCTCAGGGAATATAGAAAATCCTAAAGCAAAAATGCAAGATGTTATTTCAATTGAATTAGGATATGGTTATAAAAGTAAACTGTTTGCAGCCAATGTAAATGTTTACTACACTGACTGGAAAAACAAACCATTATCAGAATTCCCTACCATTCGTATTGCCTCAAATGAATATTATTATAACACAAACGGATTAAACCAAAATCACAAAGGAATTGAATTAGATTTCAACACAAAGTTTTTTAGAAACATAGATATAGAAGGAATTGTATCTATTGGCGATTGGACAGTAAATACATCCGATGAAATTTATTTATTTGACATGAATACAGATTTACCCGAAGACACTATTCAATTTAGTGCACAAGGGGTACATGTGGGTGATGCCGCTCAAATACAATTAGGTGGAAGTGTTAGGTATGAAATTGTAAAAAACTTTTATGTAAAAGCACGCTATACTTATTTTACAAAAAACTATTCGAAATACAACTTATTAGATTTACAAGCAACTTACTTGCCAAGCGGAGCAATAAAAACAGACAATCGCGATCGTGAATCATGGAAAATGCCCGACTATGGATTGTTAGATTTGTTTGCAGGCTACAATTTCAAATATTGGAAATTACGTTTTAATATTTCAGCAGGAGTTACTAACGTATTGAATACCGTTTACATCAGTGATGCATTAAACAACTACAGTTTTGATGCAACCACTGCTACAGGATTTATTGGAATGGGAACACGCTTTAACGCAGGATTAAAAATTACTTTTTAAAATAAAACACTAAAAACTACTCACATGAAAAAAATTATTTACGCATTACTTTTTGTCCTAACAGCAAATGTAAATGCAATTGCTCAAGCTGTTTTACCAACAACTTGGAGCTTTACAACAACAGGTTTGCCAACTGGCTGGAC
>CAYWAV010000044.1:1904-17492 GCA_964456225.1 uncultured Chitinophaga sp.
TCTGTTGCAGGAACAAGAAATGCAATTATCACAATTAACAGCGATGATGCAGACGAAGCGGCTTATGTAATTAATTTCAATGGCATTGGTGGATCTTATGCAACGGAGCCAACAGCACAATCTACTTCATTAATTTTTTCAAGTATTAAATCCTACCGCTTTACAGGCACATTCACTGCGGCTTCCGGTTCTCCTGATGGCTACATTGTGTTACGCAGAACTGGAACTGCAGTAACTGACATTCCTGTGGATGGAACAATATACCAACGTGGTGATGTTATCGGAAATTCAATGGTGATAATGTCAGGAACTTCTACTGCATTTGCTCCACTTAACATTGTTGCTAGTACTAATTATCATTTTGCTGTTTTCACTTATAACGGAACCGGTTCTTATAGAAATTATTTAACTGTTGCACCATTAACTGCTATGGTAACTACTCTAGGTTCTATGCAACCTGCTTCATATTATAGTACGGTTTCAACTGCAAGCGCTAGTTTTGTTACCGACCTTCACAATAAAATAAATCCACATACACAACAATTTTATAGTAACTACGGACCTAAAATGGTTTCTCTTTTTGCTGCGCGCGACACTACAGGTGGTCAACGTGTAATTACTTGTGTGTATAGCGGACAAGAACAAATTTATACTGAGCCTTTTGATTGGACAGCAAATAATTTCAGTCGCGAGCACACTTATTGTCACAACTGGATGCCAACAAATCCAGCAAGTGGTTTACCAGAATACGATGATTATCATCATTTATTTCCTACCAATCAAAGTGATGCAAATGCAGTACGTAGCAATTATCCTTTAGGAGATGTTGTAACTGCATCTTATACTTATTTAGGATGTAAATTAGGAACAGATGTAAACGGAAACGTAGTGTTTGAACCACGTGATGAACAAAAGGGAGATGCTGCGAGAGCATTATTTTACGAAGCAACTTGCTATAATGGTGTGAGCGGAAACAACTGGGGATTTGTAGATCCAATAAGCGGAACAATTCCTTACGGACAAGATCAAAATGTTTTAAAAAGATGGCATTATCAAGATCCTCCATCATCCTATGAAATTGCCCGTAACGATTTTGTAGATTCTCTTCAAAACAACCGCAATCCATTTGTAGATAGTGTTATATATGCGTGTTATATTGATTTCACTTCAATGACAAAAATCAGCGGAATGCCTGCTCCATGCAACACAGCAAGCATTACAGATTATTCTACAAATAACGATTTGATTTCTTTTGCTCCCAATCCAAACAATGGAAACTTTACTACTTATTACACTTCTTCAAAAGAACAAAAAGTAGGAATGAAATTATTTGATGTAACAGGAAGAGTTGTTTACACAAATGAACAAAAAGTAAACAGTGGAACAAATTCTATCGAAATGAAAATACAGAATTTAAATAAAGGCATTTATCTTTTTGAGTTTACCACCCTACAAGGTAAACAAGTTGTGAAGTTGGTGATTGATTAAATTTTAGGATTAAATTGAGAGAGAAACGTCTCCGAGTAATCGGAGGCGTTTTTTTATTTTATAAACTTCATCACACTTTCAAAAAATTCTTTCGGTTTTTCGGCATGCAGCCAATGTCCTGCTCCTTCTATTGTTTCCAAGATGCTATTTGGAAATAATTCCTGGATCAAATCTCTGTCTTCATCTAAAACATAATTTGAATGTTCTCCTCTTAAAAATAATGTCGGCACTTCACATACAATATCAACAGGCATAGCTTCTCCAACATGCTCGACATTTTGTCCAACGTTTTCTATTTGCTGAATGATTACTTTCAAATTAAATCTCCAAGCCATTTCAGTATCATCAATCCAAAAAATATTTTTCAATAAAAATTGTTTCGTACCAAAATCAGAAATGTATTTTGATAGAACCGCCTCCACTTCTTTCCTAGTTTTTACCACATTAAAATCAACAGCTTGTAATGCTGCCATAACTCCCTGGTGATGCATCGGATAATATTTCGGAGCAATGTCTGCTACAATTAATTTATTCAAATATTCGGGATAATCAATTGCAAATTGCATGGCTGTTTTTCCTCCCATGGAATGCCCCAGTAAAATCACATTTTTCAATTGATGTTCTTTTATCAACTCTAAAATATCTTCACTCATCACTTTAAAATTCCACACATCGCTATGCGGAGAAAGTCCGTGATTCCGCTGATCCACCGTATACACTTCAAAACCCTGTTCCGAAAATTGTTTTGCAAGTGTATTCCAATTATCACTTTGCCCGAATAATCCGTGCAAAATAATTAAGGGTTCCCTACCTATTCCCTCTCCTTCTTCAAGCAGAGCGCTAGGGTGAGGTTGCAAGGATTGTCCTTCTCCGAATTTTCTGTAAAATAGTTTCATAATCCCTCTCTTAATCTCTCCCCACAGGGAAGAGGCATTAGTAAAAATCGTAACCTATAACAAACTTATAGATTCATTTGTCGCCTTGAGCTTGTTGAGATACTAAAAAATGAAAGCTATTATTTCAATTCTCTTAAATACAACTGTATTGTATTTTCCAAACCAAAATACAATGCATCCGAAATCAATGCATGACCAATGGATACTTCTAAAAGTCCACTTACATTTTTTGCGAAATAATTTAAATTCTGCAAACTCAAATCATGTCCGGCATTTATTCCCAAACCTAAGTCATATGCTTTTTTTGCAGCAATGACAAAAGGTGCAATTGCTTTTTCTTTGTTCTCAAAAAAATGTTTTGCGTAAGATTCAGTATACAATTCTATTCTGTCGGTTCCCGTTTCTTTTGCGCCTTCAATCATTTTCACATCTGCATCCACAAAAATGGATGTGCGGATTCCTTCTTGCTTAAAAACAGAAATAATTTCTTTTAAATAATCTTTATGAGTAATTGTATCCCAACCATGGTCTGAAGTAAGTTGCCCCAAGCCATCAGGAACCAATGTTACCTGGGCTGGCTTGTTTTGTAAAACCAAATTCACAAATTTTTGGTCTTTTGGATTTCCTTCAATATTGAATTCAGTAGTCAATAATGGTTTCAATTCCTGAACATCTTTGTAGCGAATGTGTCGCTCGTCCGGTCGTGGATGCACTGTAATTCCCTGTGCACCAAAACGTTCGCAATCTATTGCTACTTTTAATAGGTTGGGAGTACTTCCGCCTCTAGAATTGCGAATAGTCGCAATTTTATTGATATTTACACTTAACTTTGTATACATCGTATTAAAATATAGCGTAAAGCTATAAAAATACAATGTTCTTCGAATAAAAAGAAGATGTTATATTTGTAATAATTAAAAAAAATTGATTTGCCGATAAACTGATTTGTATTAATTATGCTTGTTTTGACTACAAGCTAAATAATTTTCACATCAGCACATCAGCACATCAGCACATTAATTTTATGCTAGCAAAAGATTTAATAACAGACGAAATACCTCCACTAAAAACTACCGACACCGGATTAATGGCAATTAATTGGATGGACGAGTTTAAAGTGAGTCAACTCCCTATTGTAAAAAAACACGAATACCTGGGACTAATCTCCGACACCGATATTTTAGATTTGAATATTACAGATGAGCAATTAGGGAAAAATAAACTCTCCCTTCTCCGTCCATTCGTTTTTGAAAGTCAGCATGTTTATGAAGTAATTAAAATGGTTTCAAGCATGAAACTATCTGTATTACCTGTTCTAAACCAGCATCAACACTATGTTGGATTAATTCCAACAGCATCGCTGATACATCAATTTGCAACACTTGCTGCAACTCGTGAACCAGGTGGAATCATTGTTTTGGAAATGAATTTGCATGATTATTCATTAACTCAAATTGCTCAGATAGTAGAAGGAAATGATGGAAAAATATTGAGTTCATATGTAAATTCCCTTACGGATTCTACTAAAATAGAAGTAACTCTTAAATTAAATAAAGAAGATCTTTCTGCGATTTTGCAAACATTTTATCGTTACAATTATACCGTAAAAGCATCGTTTCATCAAAGTGAATTTTCTGACGATATGAAAAATCGTTTTGATTCGTTTATGAATTATATCAATATTTAACCTCACCACTAGCCCCTCTCCTTTTAAGAAGGAGAGGGGAATAGATTGGAAGAACATCTTTTACTATAATGATAATAGCAATCTACGGACGAGCAACAAATGATAATACTTCCGAGTATATTCAACAGCTATTTCATAAACTCAACGAATACAAAACAGAAATTGTAGTTTACGAACCTTTCTACAATTTTCTAAAACAAAAACTAGTACTTGTCGGCAACATAAAAACCTTTTCTGCCCATACGCATTTGCATGGAAAAGTGGATGTAATGCTAAGCTTGGGCGGAGATGGGACTTTTCTTGAAACATTAGCATTTGTGCGTGATTCAGAGATTCCTGTTTTAGGAATAAATACCGGACGATTAGGCTTTTTGGCAAACGTAGCAAAAACGGAAATCAATGTCGCCATTGAAGCATTGATGGCTAAAAAATTTACAACTGAAAAACGGGCTTTGTTAAGTGTAACCGGACCAGAAGGTGTGTTCGGACTCATTAATTATGGTCTGAATGAGTTGACTGTACACAAAAAAGATACTTCTTCCATGATGACTATTCATACCTACATCAATGGAGAATTTTTGAATTCCTATTTTGCAGATGGATTAATTATTGCCACCCCAACCGGCTCAACAGCTTATTCTTTGAGTTGTGGCGGACCATTGGTGATGCCTGGCTCAGAAAATTTTGTAATCACACCCATTGCCCCTCATAATTTGAATGTGCGCCCTTTTGTTATTTCAGACAACAATGTGATTACTCTCAAAGTAGAAGGAAGAAGTCCAAATTACCTTGTAACTCTTGATTCCAGAAGTGAAATAATAGATTCCAACATTGAATTAACCATCAAAAAGGCCGATTTTTGCGCCCACCTCATAAAACTTGAAAACCAGAGCTTTTTTACTACTATGAGAAACAAGCTGCTTTGGGGATTAGACAAGCGGAATTAA
Organism: uncultured Chitinophaga sp.; assembly: GCA_964456225.1. Lineage (GTDB taxonomy): Bacteria > Bacteroidota > Bacteroidia > 2-12-FULL-35-15 > 2-12-FULL-35-15 > 2-12-FULL-35-15. The sequence continues at coordinate 6,923 of CAYWAV010000044.1, forward strand.
CCTATTTTAACAAGTCCAAATTCCCAAAAATCTACTATATTTGCTATCCTGAATAAAAAAGGCAATAAAATGCCTTTTTTTGAGTTATTTATCGGGTAATTTTAATTCGTGAAAAAACATAATTTTATACTATTCTTCGCCTTGTTAATAACATTAACAAGCAGTGCACAACGCAAAAAAAGAACCGCTGAAGTGGGTGTCTTTTTGGGTGGTAGTTATTATATTGGTGAGTTAAATCCTACCAGGCACATCAATCAGTTTACCAAACCTGCCGGAGGATTTGTTTTCCGTTACAACATCAACAAACGTTTAGCAGCAAGAGCAAATTTTCTATTTGGCAACATCGAAGGACATGATTCTTTTTCTAATTCGGAAGCTGCTCAACAACGTAATTTAAGTTTCAAATCACCTATCAACGAGCTTTCTGCTCAACTGGAATTCAACTTTATGGATTATCAGATTGGGATAGAAAAACATAAATTTTCTCCTTATATCTTTTTAGGTATTGCCGGTTTTAAGTTTAATCCACAAGGACAATTAAACAACAACTGGGTTGCATTGCAACCTTTGGGAACAGAAGGACAAGGATTAGAAGGCGGAGCTTCGCGAAAAAAATACAAATTGATTCAAATGTCTATCCCATTTGGTGTAGGCGCAAAAGCAAATCTTTCTAAAAACATCGGTTTATCATTTGAGTGGGGAATACGAAAAACATTTACCGATTATTTGGATGATGTTAGCAAAAAATATTACGATCCTGTTGCATTGGCTGCTGCCAGAGGAGCAACAGCTGCTGTGATGTCAGATCCAAGTATTGGAACCGATCCAGGATTCAGCAATGTAGGTCGACAAAGAGGAAACCCTACCAACAAAGATTGGTACTCATTTATTGGTATTGCATTAACTGTACGCTTAAAAGATAAACCGGAAAAATGTCCGGGTGTTCAATAAAAAAGTAACAAAAGCATAGCTAAAATCGTTCTGCCTCAGCAGAACGATTTTATTTTGAAAAAGTATGGAACTCAAAGAAAAAATAAACCTTGAAAAATTGCCTCAGCACATTGCCATCATTATGGATGGTAATGGTCGTTGGGCTAAACAACAAGGAGAAGAACGAATCTTTGGTCATGAGAATGGTGTAAAATCTGTTCGTGATGCGGTTGAGGCTGCTGCTGAATTAGGAATAAAATATTTGACACTCTATGCTTTCTCTACAGAAAACTGGAATCGTCCGCAAGAAGAAGTAATCGCTTTGATGCAATTATTGGTTCATACAATAAGTGCTGAAACAAAAACATTAAATGAAAATAAAATCCGTTTAAAAGCGATTGGTGATTTAAAAAGTTTACCTGATGATTGTTATCATGAATTACAGGAGGCTATTGAAAACACAAAAAACAACACACGCACAACGTTAGTTCTTGCCTTGAGCTACAGCTCACGCTGGGAAATTACAAATGCATTGAAACAGATTGCAGAAAAAATAGAAAACAAAAAACTTTCTGCTTCCGAAATTACAGAAGACATTATCAATGCGAATTTATGCACCGCTGATATGCCGGAGCCGGAGTTAATGATTCGCACTAGTGGTGAACATCGCATCAGCAATTTTCTATTATGGCAATTAGCCTATTCTGAATTGTATTTTACAGATAAACTTTGGCCCGACTTTAGAAAAAACGATTTATACGAAGCAATAATAGATTACCAAACCCGTGAACGCAGATTTGGGAAAACGAGCGAGCAATTAATTTCATAACGTTTATGTACAAAAAAATAAGAATTCTTTTTTTCCTTACAATAGTTGCCTTTCATATAAATGCTCAGGAAGTAGTTGATCTTACAGGTGGTTCCGACATTGATTTTTCTTCACCCAAAGAATACAAAATTGGTGGCGTTGTAGTTGAAGGCGCTCCGCACTTGGATCAAGGAGTTTTGGTTTTACTTTCCGGTTTAGAAATGGGAGAAAAAGTAATGGTGCCCGGAGATAAATTTTCGACCGCTATTTCAAATCTTTGGAAACAAGGATTGTTTGAAGATGTTAAAATCACAGGAAAAGTTCAGGGAGAAAATATTTTTGTAACCATTAGCGTTCTTGAACGCCCACGACTTTTTAACTTTTCTTTGAAAGGGGTAACTAAAAGCGAAGCAGATGATATCCGCGAGAAAATAAAATTATACAGAGGTTTAGTAGTAACAGACCGATTGATATCTTCGACTACATCTAAAATTAAAGAATTTTTTGTGGTGAAAGGGAACTTGGATGTGAAGGTAGCTATCAAACAAGAAAAAGTAGAGAAAGCTGAAAACACGGTTAGCCTTGTAATTAGTATTACTAAGGGAAGTATGATTCGCATCAAAGACATTAATATTGCTGGAACAAGCAGTATAAAAATGTGGAAACTAAGAAGGACGTTTGATGAAACAAAACGTAGATTCTGGTGGAATCCATTCAACTCCGCAAAGTTTGATGAAGAGAATTACGATAAAGATAAAAAAGCTCTTATTGCTAAATACAATGAGAAAGGTTTTCGCGATGCAAAAATTGTAAGCGATTCTGTTTACAGAGTCCCCGGCTCAAAAAAACGTATTAGTATTGATATCGTTGTAAGCGAAGGAAACAAATATTATTTCCGAAATGTTTCTTGGGTAGGAAACAGCAAATACAGCACAAAAACATTAGCCGAAGTTTTCGGAATTAAAAAAGGTGATACTTACGATCAGGCAGAGTTGGAACAAAAATTATTTATGAATCCAAATGGAAACGACATCAGTTCATTATACATGGATGAAGGATATTTGTTTTTCAACGTAAACCCTTTAGAAACAATGGTGTCGGGCGATTCTATTGATTTGGAAATGCGCATTTTTGAAGGAAAGCAAGCAACAATCAACAAAGTAACTGTTGTTGGGAATTCAAAAACCCACGACCGTGTAATTTTGCGTGAGATACGTACAAAACCAGGTCAGCTATTCAGAAGATCGGATATAATCCGTTCTCAACGAGAGCTTTCTCAATTAGGATATTTTGATCCTGAAAAAATGAACGTTGTTCCAACACCCAATCAGGCAACCGGGACTGTTGATATTGAATACACTGTAGAAGAAAAACCTTCCGATCAAATAGAATTATCCGGTGGATATGGTGGCGGACGAGTTGTTGGAACACTTGGTGTTTCTTTCAATAATTTTTCAGGAAGAAATTTTTTCAAGAAAGATGCTTGGCGACCTTTGCCTTCAGGAGATGGACAACGCTTAAGTGTTCGTGCACAATCAAATGGTTTGTTTTTTCAATCTTATAACATTTCATTTACTGAACCTTGGTTAGGAGGTAGAAAACCAAACTCATTGAGCGTAACGGCATATTACTCTGTTCAAACAAATGGACAAAGGAAAACTGCAACGGATGTTACAACCGGAGAAAAAGTTGCCAATCCCTTGCGTCAATCACTTGACATTTTTGGTGTTTCAGTTGGATTGGGTAAACGTTTGAAAAAGCCGGATGATTATTTCACCTTGTATCAAGAGTTAAATTATCAATATTATACGTTGAATAATTTCAATTCTATTTTCTCCTTCAGTAAAGGATATTCAAATAACATTTATTACAAAGCATCCATTCAACGTAATAATATCGACAAACCAATTTTTGAAACAAGAGGTTCTCAAATTGCTTTAACCGGACAATTCACTCCGCCTTATTCTATGTTTAATAATGTGGATTATGCTGACCCAAATTTAACAGATCAACAACGTTATAAATTTGTTGAATATCAAAAATATAAATTCACAACAACTTTCTATACCCCTATTACCAATAAGCGCGGAGCAGATGGAAAAGAGGCACGTAATTTGATTCTGAAAACATCAGCAGGGTTTGGATTCTTAACTTCTTACAACAGCAAAGTTGGAATTTCGCCTTTTGAACGTTTTTATTTAGGTGGCAGTGGATTAACGGGATTTGCTTTGGACGGAAGAGAAATTATTGCTTTAAGAGGGTATGATGATCAATCATTATCTCCAAGAACAGGAGCAGCATTTATTACAAAATATTCGGCTGAATTACGTTTCCCGGTAACATTAAATCCACAAGCTACTATATATGTGCTTGGATTTGCTGAAGCAGGAAATTCTTGGTCGAATGCAAAAGAGTTTAATCCTTTTAATGTATACCGTTCTGCAGGAGTTGGAGTAAGAGTATTTTTACCAATGTTTGGATTGTTAGGGTTTGATTACGGCTGGAGATTGGATGATGTACCGTCTAATTTAGGTATGCAAAAAGGTCAATTTCACTTCACAATTGGAGCATCTATTGGAGAGTTATAATAAATTACTAAATTCGTACCGCCATTAGGGAGAATTTTAAAACAGAAGCATAAAATGAAATGCTTAAGCATTCATCAATACATATAAAAATACAGAACAAATGAGTAAAAAAATAATTTTAACATTCAGCCTTTTGATTGCAACTGCATTTGCGACCTTTGCACAGAAATTTGCTTACGTAGACACTGAATATATTTTAGGTCAAATTCCTGAATATAAATCTGCACAAGCAGAATTGGATAAAACATCCATTCAATGGCAAAAAGAGATTGAAGCCAAATATGCAGAAATTGATAAAATGTATAAAGCATATCAAGCAGAACAAATTTTGCTAACAGATGATATGAAAAAGAAACGTGAAGCTGATATCATTGCAAAAGAAAAAGATGCAAAAGATTTACAAAAATTACGTTTTGGCGTGGATGGAGAATTATTCAAAAAACGTCAGGAACTTGTTAAACCAATACAAGATAAAGTTTACAATGCTATTAAAGCTATTGCAGAAAAAGGAGCCTATTCAATCATTTTTGACAAATCCAGCGATTTAACAATGTTATATGCAAGTTCAAAACTTGATAAAAGTGCTGATGTATTAAAACAATTGGGTTATGGCGCTGCTAAAACAACCACTTCACCTGGAAAAAAATAACAATTAATAAATTTAAAACAAATCAAAAACCAAAAAATAAATACTATGAAGAATATTTTAAAAATAGCTGTTGTAGGAGTTGCATTAGTAATCAGTTCGTTTACAGCTTCAGCGCAAAAAGTTGCTCACATCAATTTAGATTCATTAATTACATTAATGCCTGAATCAAAATTAGCACAACAAGCTGTGCAAGATTATGCAAAACAATTGGAGCAACAAATTACAACCATGCAAACGGAGTTGCAAACAAAATATGAAGCATTTATGAAAGACAAGCCAAACTTGGCTCCAATAGTTGCAGAGTCAAGAGAAAAAGAATTGAACGACTTAAACCAACGTATTACTGATTTCCAACAACAAGCACAAGCTGATTATCAAAAGAAAAGTGCTGAACTATCGAAACCGGTTTACGAAAAAGCTAAAAAAGCGATTGATCAAGTTGCAAAAGAAACAGGTTACAAATATGTATTGGATACAAGCACAGGTTTAGTTATATACAGCGAACCAACTGAAGACATCATTGCTCCAGTTATGAAAAAATTAGGAATTACTGCTCCGGCAACTGCTCCTAAAAAATAATTAATCATTGATTTGAAAAAAGCCAAGAATTTAGTTCTTGGCTTTTTTATTTAAATTCGGAGAGAAATCATTCTCATACTGTCATCCCTTGCTACGACACGGGATCTGTTAATTAGTAAGACAAGCGCTCAACAGAAAGATGCCGTGTCTGAGCACGGAATGACGATTACGAGATGGAGCAATACTATAAAAGGAATTAAAATAAATTAACACAACTCTTTGAACACAAAAAGACCAATAGGCGTATTTGATTCTGGTTTCGGAGGATTAACTGTTTTAAAAGAAATTGTAAAACAACTTCCGCAGTACGATTATGTTTATTTGGGAGACAATGCCCGCGCTCCGTATGGTCCACGTTCCTTCGAAACGGTATATGAGTACACTTTGGAATGCGTAAAGAAACTATTTGCAATGAATTGTGAATTGGTAATTTTAGCCTGCAACACTGCTTCTGCGAAAGCATTGAGAAACATTCAACAAAAAGATTTACCAACACTTGCCCCTAATAAAAGAGTACTGGGTGTAATTCGTCCAACAACCGAAGTAGTAGGAAAGCTCAGCAAAACAGGACATATTGGAGTATTAGGAACTACTGGAACAGTAACATCAAACTCCTACCCAATTGAAATTGCAAAATTTTATCCGGCCATTACTGTATATCAGGAAGCTTGTCCAATGTGGGTTCCTATAGTAGAAAACAATGAAATTGAAAGTGAAGCCTCTGATGTTTTTATTCAGCAAAATTTAAGCAACTTGCTAAATCAAGATAAAAATATTGATACGATTATTTTAGGATGCACACATTATCCATTATTGATAAATAAAATTAAAAAACATCTGCCTTCAAACATCACTTTATTGTCACAAGGGGAAATTGTAGCTGAAGGTCTTGTAGATTATTTAAAACGTCATCCGGAAATGGAACAAAAATGTTCGAAAGGAAATGCAATTGAATTTTATACTACTGATTCATCAGAAAATTTTGACAAAGCAGCCAGTATGTTTTATGGAAAAGAAGTAAAATCAAAACATTTAGAGTTATAGATCTAACCGCTGAGTTCGCAGAGAAGGCGCAGAGGACCGCAGAGTTAATTGAAAATTTACACCCTAATCTGCACATCAAAAATCAGCATATCAGCACATCATTTCTCCTCTTTAAACCAACCGCTATACATCAGGTAATTATCCGCAATACGATTTATTTCTCCTTTGATTAATTCCTGATTGATATCTTTTACTTTTTTAGCAGGAACACCAGCATAAATAACTCCTGATTCCACTTTTGTGTTTTCCAACACAACAGCACCTGCAGCAATAATGGTATTGCTTCCAATTTCGCAATTATCCATTACAATGGCGCCCATTCCTATCAGTACATTATCATGAATGGTGCAACCATGCACTAACGCATTGTGACCAATGGAAACATTGTTACCAATAACAACTTTCGTCCCTGCCTGTCCGGCAGGCAGGTTTTCATAGGTACAATGAATCACTGCACCATCTTGTACATTTACTTTATTCCCCATACGGATAGAATTCACATCACCACGCACAACGGCATTGAACCAAACACTGCATTGGTTCCCCATAATTACATCCCCAACTATGGTTGAATTTTCTGCTAGATAACAATCTTCACCAAATTTTGGATGAACACCTTTAACTGATTTTATTAATGCCATGTTCTTTTGCCTTAAATGATTGAGTCGCGAAAATTTTCCGCGACTCAATAAAAATACAAATAAAAAAGATTGGATTACTTTTTATCGTTGCATACTGCTCCTTTTTTGCAACATGCATCCAGCTTCTTATATGCTTTCGGATCTGCTTTCACCTCATCGGCATCGTAGCCACTTTTAGAAACTGCTTTTCGAATTTGTTCAGGTGTTATTTTTGTCGGGTTGTATGTGACAGTCAAAATTTTTGACTCCACATCTAAACTAGACTTCTTTACACCTTTTTCAAAGGCCATGTGTTTTTCCATCGTTTCTTTACACATATCACATACTGCAGACGTTTTTACTTTTAACTCTGCTGTTGTTGCATCCTGTGCCTTTGCAAGATTAACTGACATTACCAACATCATAATGCTTGATAATAAAATTGTTTTTAATTTTTTCATTTTTCTTAGTTTTTAAATTTTTGTTTTTGTTTATCGACATGTCTGCTCCATCGCAGAATGCTCGAAATGACAAGCGTTTATTTGATATCCATTCTTAATCCGATATATATAATTCGTCCTTCAATTGGTGCATACACCATTGATGCATCAAAATTCTCTCCAAAAGGGTTTTTTGCATCCAGTATTGGATTTTTTTGTGTGTAATTCAATACGTTTTCACAACCTAAATAGGTTTCAAATTTCCTGAATTTTTTTGTGATTTGTGCATTCAATAAAAAATATTCTTTAGAATATTTTGGCAATTGGTATTCTACAGGATTTAAAACAGTACTAGGAATTCTACTCTTCCCAAACCAATTGGTGGTAAAATCAAATTTCCATTTTTCCATATAGGTTGAATAAGCCATATTATACATTACTCTGTGTCGAGGAACATAAGGTTTTGCCATTAGTTCATAGTTGTAAGTTGTTTGCACATCATACCATTTGTATGCCATCTTTATAGCAACCGATTTTACAGGTTCCATGCCAAAGTCAACTTGTAAGCTGTGTGAATAGGATTGCCCGTTTAAATTATAAAACACCACTTTATCCACACTTTGATCCAAATCAACAATCACTTGATTTTCAAAATCAGTTCTGAAAAAATCGAAATTTATAAACGCCTCATTGCCAAACATTTTAAACTGCTGATTTGCCGATAATCCATAATTCCAAGCAATTTCGGGTTTCAGCTTTTCGTTCATTTCCACAATTCGTGAACTGGCAAATACCGATTGATTTTCCACAAATACATTGCTTGTTCTAAATCCTCTTCCACCCGACAAACGCAAAGTTGTTTTCTTAGTTACATTGTACCGCATGTGCAAGCGAGGTGTATAAAACAATCCATGAAGATTGTGATAGTCGGCACGAACACCTGCTACCAATGAAAAATTTTCAGCATGCAGATAAGTGTATTCTGCAAACACACCCGGAACCATTTCTGTTCTCATAAATGCAGAATCAATAAATTTTTCATTGTAATCGTCATACAGATAACTTGCGCCTAATTTGTATTTATGATTTGTATTATTTATAATATTTGCAAAAATAAAATTAACATACAAATTTTTTTGTTCCCCTTTGTAATCTCTTAAACCGAAAAACATATCTTGTTGCTGCCACTTCCCCGAATATTGAATCCCAATACTTTTATATGGTTTAGAAGGAAACATAAACCCCGTTTTAAGAAAAGCCTCCAGCACATTGGTGTTTATTCCTATCCCATAATGATTGGAAGTGTCACGCTCGTTTGAATTAACAAAATTTGTTTGGCCTCCTTGCCTACTTTCAGACAATCCTTTTATGCCAAACTGTGCTTCAAAATTTTTCTGATTGTGGAAATCCCAGCGATTAAAGAAATTATATTGGCGAGTTAAAGGCATGTCCAAGAATCCATCTTTATTCATATCGTTTTTTAGTCCACCATCACTGACATGAGCAAATAAAAGCGTGCCCCATTTTTCATTTTTAAATTTTGGAGCATAATGCAAATTCGCTTCTGCCCTTCCTTTGTGGTTCCCATACAAATTTATGAAAATGCGTTTTTTTTGTTCCTTGGGCTTTAAAAATTCGAGGTTAATTTGTCCCGAAATGCTTTCGTAACCATTTACCACTGAGCCGGTGCCTTTAGTTACCAAAATGTTTTCAATCCAAGTACCGGGAATATAATTTAATCCATAGGCAGCAGATAATCCGCGCAGCATGGGCATATTTTCAGAAAGCACTTGAGTGTATATTCCATCCAATCCCAACATCTGAATTTTTTTAGCTCCCGATACTGCATCTGTAAAAGCTACATCCACAGAAGCATTGGTACTGAAGCTTTCGGATATATTACAACATGCTGCTTTCAACAATTCCTTACCCGATATCACTTCTGTATTAATGGGGGTGAATAGTTTATTTAAAGTAGTGTTTTGTTTTTCTTCTACTACCACTGTCGTTAAGCTCACAGAGTTTTTCAAAACAACATCTATTATTTGATTGGGTTGAGTAACAGAAATGGTATCACTCAAATACCCCATCATACTCACAATTAATTGTGCCGGAGTTGTATCCGGATTCGCCAACTGAAACAATCCGTCCAAGTCGGTTGTTGTTCCTATAGTGGTTTTCAACCAGTAGACATTTGCTCCCGGCAGCACTTCTTTTTTTCCTTTATCATCTGTACCCACTACTTTCCCTGAAATATTTTGGGCTACAGTTGAGTTTGCAAATAATAAAAGGATCATTAAATAAAATAATCGATTCATTTGATCATGTGTTAAATTTTCTTGCAGACTTCGCAGATTTTCGCAGAGAAAATATTATTTAAAACTTATGAGTGTTACTCAATAATGTTTAAACAAATCAAATGGTAAGGGTGGAAATGAAATTTAAGAGTGTTCGTCCGTATAATGGCGGAGGAAAATCGGAATATTGAAAAGCTAATTTGTTTTCTGAAACTATAGAGGAAAATATTTCAGAAGAAAAAAAGAAAGATTGAGAAAGTGCCGGCTGTTCTAATGATTGTTTTTGTGAACTTTGAAAATCGTTTAAATTAAATGTGTAATTATTTATATCACAACATTCTCCTTTTTTAATAACAGCTAATTCTTCGGGTAAAGACAATTCCTCTTCATGTTCGCAGCAATCGGTTTTTGCTACAGGTGCTGTTTGGTTTTTAACGCAACAATCTTCAATTACCGACAATGAAATTTTTCCTTTCCCGCTTTTTAAGCAAACCATTGAACTAATGGTAAAGCCTAAACTCGAGAAAAGAAAAACCGTTGCTAAAAAAACGGATGTTATTTTTTGTACTAGTTTCATTTTAGTGTAACGAAGATACGGAAATCTAATTGTTTAAA
>CAYWAV010000044.1:17592-28230 GCA_964456225.1 uncultured Chitinophaga sp.
GCAGTAATGAAATTGCTTCGTCCGGGTGATGAAGTGATTACTGGAGACGATTTATATGGTGGCAGCTATCGCATGTTTACTAAGGTATTTGCACCTTTTGGAATAAAATTCCATTTCATTGATATGAAAGATACAGATGTGATTAAAAAACACATCAATGCAAATACAAAAATGATTTGGCTGGAAACACCTACCAATCCAACCATGCAAATTATCGATATTGAAGCTTGTGCAAAAATTGCAAAGGAACATAAATTGATTTGTGCAGTCGACAATACATTTGCTTCTCCGTATTTACAAAACCCACTGGCTCTTGGAGCAGATATAGTAATGCATTCGGCAACAAAATATTTGGGCGGACACAGTGATGTAATTATGGGCGCACTTTGTTTGAGTGATGATAACTTATATACGCAATTAGCTTTTATTCATAATAGTTGTGGTGCTACACCCGGACCGATGGATAGCTTTTTGGTGTTGAGAGGCTTAAAAACATTGCACATCCGCATGGAGCGCCATTGTTTCAATGGAAGAAAAATTGCTGAGTTTTTGAAAACACATCCTAAGATTGATAAATTGTATTGGCCGGGATTTCCTGATAGTCAGAATCACGACATAGCAAAAAAGCAGATGAAAGATTTTGGCGGAATGATTTCTTTCTCGTTAAAAGGAAACAAACAAGAAGATGCATTTAAAATTGCATCAAGCATGAAAGTATTTTCATTAGCAGAATCATTGGGCGGAGTTGAATCATTGATTAATCATCCGGCAACGATGACTCATGCCTCTATTCCAAAAGAAGAAAGAGACAAAGCAGGAGTGGTAGAATCGTTATTGCGTTTGAGTGTAGGGATAGAAGATATTGATGATTTGATTGGAGATTTGAAGCAAGCGTTGGGGTAATGAAGGGCTGCACTTCGACTGAGTTTATGGTGAGCGTAGTCGAATCCACTCAGTGTTACTCTCGCACCATAATCTTTACTGTTAACAAACCTTTAGCAGAATAACCCAATTATCGATGTGTAAAACATTACACCTCGTCAACCTGAGCGGACTCGAAGGGTAAGAGAATATTCGCGACTGATATAAGCGCAAGCAAGAGCATTAAAAAGCTCTTGCTTTTTTTATTTTATTTTGCTATCTTTATAATATCTAAAAAATATAATTGTGAATTATTATTACATAACAGGAACGAGCCGAGGAATTGGAAAAGCATTTGCCGAGCATCTTTTGGAAAACCCATCAAACAGAGTGATTGGGATTTCGAGAAACAGAAGCATTGAGCATCCAAATTACAAACATTCGTATTTGGATTTAACGGATGTAAAAGCCATCACGGAATTTAAGTTTGACTTGCATGCAAATGCTAAAAAAGTGTATCTGATAAACAATGCGGGAGTGTTGGGATTTATAAAGCCTATTGGGAAATTGAATGCCGCAACTATTATAAAAAATTACACTGTTAATTTAATTGCACCTACTGTTTTGACAAATGCTTTTATTCAGTGTTATGATTCAACAGATGCCGAAAAGGTGATAGTAAATATAAGTTCAGGGGCAGGAAAAAGTCCGATTGATGGTTGGGCTGTGTATTGTGCCTCCAAAGCGGGAATCGATATGTTGAGTCGCGTGGTGGACATGGAGCAGAAAATACGGGCAAAAAAGCCTCAGGAAAACATTCACAAAGGCTTTCACATTTTCTCAATTGCGCCTGGAGTGGTAAATACAGGCATGCAGGATGAAATCAGAGCGGCTCAGAAAGAAGACTTTAGCCGATTAGAAGACTTTATCGGTTATAAAGTCAATAACCAATTATCGGAGCCGGAATTTGTTTCTAAAAAATATATTAATATCTTAGCTAATGTAAACAATATCAAGGATGTATTATCATCCATAAAAGATTACGACTAAAATCATCCCTTCTCTAAACTATATACTTAAAATGTTATTAAAAATGAACAAACTTACAACCTTACTAGGAGCAGCTTTAATGACTTCATTGTCATTCAATGTTGTGAATGCACAAGAGCTTAAATTATGCAGTACATCTGAAATGATGGCTAAATATTTTGAAGAACATCCTTCTTTCAAAGCACAATATCTGGCTGAAGAAGCTATTGCAGAACAAGCAGATTTGGATGCTTTCATAACCGGATATAAAAAAGGTGATGGCAAAGCTATGCTTCCTATTTACACAATTCCTGTTGTGTTTCACATACTTCATGAAGGTGGGCCAGAAAATATTTCTGATGCTCAGATTCATGATCAAGTTCGCATATTGAATGAAGATTACCGTAAATTAAATGCAGACATTTCTGCTGTTGTGCCTTCATTTACAGCCATTGCATCGGATTGTGAAATTCAAATTCGTTTGGCTCAAAAAGATCCTTCCGGAAATTGCACTAACGGAATCGACAGAATTTTTTCGGCTGAAACAAATATTGGAGATGATGACTCAAAATTAAACCAATGGCCACGTAACAAATATTTAAATGTTTGGGTTGTAAAAACAATCTCTAGCGGAGCAGCTGGTTACGCTTATAAACCAGGTGCTACTGTATTTACACCTGCCATTGATGGTATTGTTATTCTTTCAACTTATGTAGGAAGTATTGGAACGGGGTCTCCAAGTCGTGCACGTGCATTGACTCATGAAATTGGTCACTATTTAAATTTAGATCATACTTGGGGTGGAACAAATAATCCGGGAGTTGATTGTACAGGAAGTGATGCTGTAAGTGATACACCAACTACTGAAGGACATACAGCTTGTTTACTAACCGATGCAGTTTGTAATCCTCCTGTAATTGAAAACGTACAAAACTTTATGGAGTATGCGTATTGCAGCAATATGTTTACTACTGGACAAAAAACGAGAATGCGTTCTGCACTTACAAGCACCACCGCTTCCAGAAATAATTTATGGTCTGCTGGAAATTTAACTGCAACAGGACTTAGTACGGCTTCTGTATTGTGTCTTTGTGATTTTCAATCGAGCGATGCATTAAATCAGGTTTGTCAAGGTGATAGTTTAACGTTTACTGATTTGGCTTGGAATGGCAATCCTACAAGCTGGACATGGACGTTCCCGGGTGGAACTCCTGCTTCATCTACCGATTCTGTTCCTGTAATTACATACAACACACCGGGAGTTTATAATGTGTCGTTAGTTGTTTCAAATGGTTCGGGTTCTGTGAATGCAACCAAAACAGCTTACGTAACAGTATTTGCCAACAGTGCAACTTATAGTGCTGCTTTCTATTCAGAAGGATTTGAAGGAAGTGCTGTTCCTAACATAGATTGGAATGTACGTAATGCTAATGCCGGTTCAAATACATGGACACAAACTACTGCTGCTGCTGCTTCAGGAACAAAATCAGTTCGGATTATAAACGCAAGCACTTATGATACACATGTGGATGAATTAATTTCTCCAACCATTGATATGACTGCAATTGTTGGTTCTCCTTCGTTAACCTACAAAGTTGCACATGCTCAAAAAATTTCTACTTCTGCTGATAAATTACAAATCTATGTTTCTACTACTTGCGGACAATCATGGTCGTTGCGCCAAACAATTACTGGCGCATCACTTTCAACAGCAGGGGTTATGAGTGCGTCTTTCACTCCTACTGCAGCACAATGGGTGACAAAAACACTAAATCTTGCTTCCGTTGCATCAGAAACAAGTTTATTGATAATGTTTAAATTCACAAGCGATGCGGGAAATAATATTTATTTAGATGATATTAATATTATGGGGAACGTTGGTGTTGATGAATTAGCAAACAACATTAATTTTAATGTTTATCCAAATCCTTCAGAAGACAACACAATCATCTCTTTCACTTTAATAGAATCTCAGGAAACGGATATTACTGTTTATGATGTTGTTGGAAAAGAAGTTGCAACTGTATTCAGCGGAAACTTAAACAAAGGCGAACATCAATATTCAATTGCTGATAAAACAAAATTATCGGCAGGAGTTTATTTCATCAAATTAAATGTTGGTGGAGAAAGCTTTACTAAGAAATTGATTGTGAAATAGACCTCGCCTCGACCCTCTTAGCTCATCCGTCCTTCGGACACCTTCTCCAAATGGAGAAGGGAAATGGAAAATAGTTTTTGCGAGAGGGTGGAGTTTCGAAATACTGTTTAGTTTAAATTTCAAAATCCCTCATCATAAAATATGTTGAGGGATTTTTTATCTAACTATTTTCACAAAAAAAATCCCGCCATTTCTGACGTGACTTTTTCCTTAAATAAATATTCATTCTACCCCTTCTTAAATCCTACCATAATAGAAACACATCCAGTAGGTAAAACAGAGCTGGTTGATTCGGATTCGGGAACTTGAACTTCCACTATAAATTGCTGAGTATTTTTGACTTTAAAATCCCAAAAATCAGGATAATCATTTTTTTTGCTGTCGAAAACCACTTTTTTATTCATATCCAGCACCTTAAAAGAAAGATCACCAAGTTGTTGCTGTCCACAAACCACAATTCTGTAGTCTTGTCCGGAATAAAAAGTAAGGTTTAAAGATGTTTTTTGCCCTGAACTAAGCGTTGACGTATTTGCCTGCCCGTTCAGCTGAAATGGCTGAATTTTGGGCATACACTTTTTTTTCAAAAAGGTGCTGCATTGAGCATTTACAGCTGAAGTAGAGAAAGCAACGATACCAATAGCAACGATAGCTTTCAGGAAGTAAGTTTGTTTCATCAAGACGTTTTACGCCTTATTGGATGATTTTGTTTCTAATTTGAGAACATTTATCAGTAATCTGCTTCAATTGTTCTGCGGTTAGGTTAAAACTGCTTTCATTAGAGATTGTAGAAACGCCTTTTGTAGAATCGGTAGTTGTCTTTGTCTCCCCTGCTGTATTAGGAATAGCATCAAAAACCTTTTTTAATTCAGAAAATTGTGTCAACAGTGCAGGAATAGATTCATTTTCCGCTTTATAGCTTTCTAATAAAGCGATAAGATTATCCAAAGAAAGTTTTTGTTCCCCAATGCGGGTAACAATTCCTTCATTTTTTGTAGTAGCAGCAATTTGGGTTGCAATGTGCAAACCTTCAATCCAGCCACCTGCAACAATAAGTGCAGAAACACCTGGTTGTCCGTTTTCTTTTAAATATGCATCTGCATTCCAATATGAATCAGAAATGATAGCCAACAAAGAATCTCTATTTTGCATATTTGATTCAATACGAGAAGTAGTAGTTTCATCAAAAGCACCGCTGATACCTAATCCGCTTGCTAATTTGTTTGTACAACGCAAGTATAACATGGATTCTTGTGTTTGATCAAAGATGCTAGTAAAACTCAAATCAGAACCATAAACACCTAAATTCAATGCTTTTGCAGCCACTGTTTCGTATTTGGAAACGTTTTCAATAGGGTTAAGAATTTTCGAGTTGTATTTAGCGCCTGCTGCCTTTAAAAGAGTTGTTGTTTCAATTGGAGATGGAATAGAATAAAAAACATTTTGAGCTTTTACGTCTCTCACTTTTGTATCTGCATTAGCAGTATCTACTGCATTACTTCCAGAATCATCTGCTGAAGAGCCACAAGCTACAAATGCCATAGAACTAGCAATAGTTGAAGCTAAAAATATCGATTTTCTAATGTTCATCTCTTGGTTTTTTATAAATTTCCTCCAAATATAATACAATATCATTAGGTAGGGCTATCCTCTTAAAAACTTGTGAATAAAAAGAAACCGCGCCCTTACACTTCGACTACGCTCAGTGTGACGTCTTGTGTGTTGTTCTTTTAATGCTACCTCAGGCTGAGCGTAGTCGAAGACTTTATTATCTAATTTCTGAGTAGGCCTATCCTACCATTGTATTTTTCTTGACTCCAACCATTTCAACAGCTGTTTTCACAATGCTATCCACATCGTAATTACATTCAATGTATAATTCTTTTTGCTCTCCGTGCTCAATAAATTTATCAGGAATTCCTAAACGTTTTACTTGAGCATTGTAATTATTGTCAGCCATAAACTCCAACACTGCACTTCCCATTCCACCCATGATACATCCATCTTCTACTGTAATCACTTTCGAATATTTTGAAAATACTTCATGCAACAACTCTTCATCAATTGGTTTTACAAAACGCATATCGTAATGTGCTGCTTTTATTCCTTGTGCTTCCAATACTTTGCAGGCGGCAACTGCATTGTTACCAATATGTCCAATCGTTAAAAAAGCAATGTCATCTCCGGTTTGTACTCTTCTGCCTTCTCCAATTTTTATTTTCTGGAAAGGTGTTTTCCAATCAATCATCACACCGTTTCCACGTGGATAACGAATAGAAAAAGGAGCATTTGTTTCAGGAAGTTGTGCTGTATACATTAAGTTACGCAACTCTTCTTCATTCATTGGAGCCGAAACAATCATATTCGGAATGCAGCGGAAATAAGCTAAATCGAAAGCTCCGTGGTGTGTTGGACCATCAGCGCCTGCTAATCCGCCTCTATCCAAACAAAATACTACATGCAAATTTTGTAAAGCAACATCGTGTATCACCTGATCGTAGGCGCGTTGCATGAAAGATGAATAAATATTACAGAAAGGAATTAATCCTTGTGTTGCTAATCCTGCCGAAAAAGTAACTGCATGTTGTTCTGCAATTCCAACATCAAATGCTCTGTCGGGCATTGCTTTCATCATAATATTGAGTGAGCAACCACTTGGCATTGCAGGAGTGATTCCCATTATTTTAGAATTCTTTTCTGCTAACTCTACAATGGTATAACCAAATACATCCTGATATTTCGGAGGCTGTGGTTCTTTCGGAACAATTTTGATTATTTCTCCTGTGTCTTTATTAAAAAGACCTGGAGAGTGCCAAACTGTTTGATTTCCTTCTTCTGAAAATTTATATCCTTTTCCTTTTTGTGTTAAAATGTGAAGAATTTTTGGTCCGGGAATGTCTTTTAAATCCTGCAATACTTTTGTCAATCGCTCTACATCATGCCCGTCAACTGGTCCGAAATAGCGGAACTTCAAAGACTCAAACATGTTACTTTGTTTCAGTAATGAAGATTTAATTCCGTTCTCAATTTTAGAAGCAATCTCTTGTGCATTTGGTCCGAACTTGCTGATTTTACCAAGCAAATTCCAAACTTCATCTTTCACACGGTTGTAAGTATGTGAAGTTGTAATGTCAGTTAAATATTCTTTTAAAGCACCCACATTCGGGTCGATGCTCATACAATTGTCATTTAATACTACAAGTAAATTAGAGTTGGTAATTCCTCCATGATTGAGTGCTTCAAATGCTTGTCCGGCCGTCATTGCGCCATCGCCAATTATAGCAATGTGCTGACGATCTTTTTCTCCTTTATAGTTAGATGCAACTGCCATTCCCAATGCACCTCCAATAGATGTAGATGAATGTCCTACTCCAAAAGTATCGTATTCGCTTTCCGAACGTTTCGGGAAACCACTGATGCCTTTATAAACTCTGTTTGTATGGAAATTTTTTCTTCTTCCGGTTAGGATTTTATGTCCGTATGCTTGATGCCCAACATCCCAAACCAACTGATCATAAGGTGTATTGAAAACATAATGCAAAGCAACGGTGAGTTCAACTACACCCAGACTAGCGCCAAAGTGCCCTCCCTTTTGAGAAACAACGTCAATAATAAACTGACGAAGCTCTTGGCTAAGTTCGGGGAGTTGTTCTTCTTTTAATTTTCTTAAATCGGCTGGATACTCAATTTTATCCAGCAGTTTGCCTGCTTTAAATTCCATTCCTGGTGTAGAGTACAATATATTCATACAAAGATAAAAAAATTATGTGAATGAAGGGTGAAACTGGCGAAAAACGTAGCAATTGTAATTATGTTTTGGAAGAACATTAATTTTTAGATTATTTAACACATTGTTTTACTTTTGTAAATAACAAACAAAATAAATGAAGAAAATAGTTGTCCTCTTCTTTTCAGTAATGCTTATCTCATTTTCTTCTAATGCAGGAGAAATTGACACCAACTATGTTCAAAAATTTAAGAATCTTTTTATGGTAAAAGGATTTCTTTTGAACAATGGTTTTCAATACACCATCACTCCACAAAACAATGATGCATTTACAGAAAAGCAATTGGATGATGCGCGCGTATTTTATACTGCAAACATTCCACCAGTAACAGGAGTTTCTTTAAACGTAAAAGGAATTGGATTCACTTATATTTTCAAATTTACGAATGACTATTTGGATACAACCTCCAGAATAAAATCGGGGTACAAACAATTTCAAATGAATATTTATGGAAGCAAGTTTGGATTTGAAGGATATTATCAAGATTACTGCCATTCCCAATGCACCTCCAATAGATGTAGATGAATGTCCTACTCCAAAAGTATCGTATTCGCTTTCCGAACGTTTCGGGAAACCACTGATGCCTTTATAAACTCTGTTTGTATGGAAATTTTTTCTTCTTCCGGTTAGGATTTTATGTCCGTATGCTTGATGCCCAACATCCCAAACCAACTGATCATAAGGTGTATTGAAAACATAATGCAAAGCAACGGTGAGTTCAACTACACCCAGACTAGCGCCAAAGTGCCCTCCCTTTTGAGAAACAACGTCAATAATAAACTGACGAAGCTCTTGGCTAAGTTCGGGGAGTTGTTCTTCTTTTAATTTTCTTAAATCGGCTGGATACTCAATTTTATCCAGCAGTTTGCCTGCTTTAAATTCCATTCCTGGTGTAGAGTACAATATATTCATACAAAGATAAAAAAATTA
Source organism: uncultured Chitinophaga sp. (assembly GCA_964456225.1). Lineage (GTDB taxonomy): Bacteria > Bacteroidota > Bacteroidia > 2-12-FULL-35-15 > 2-12-FULL-35-15 > 2-12-FULL-35-15. The sequence continues at coordinate 26,356 of CAYWAV010000044.1, forward strand.
TGTGAATGAAGGGTGAAACTGGCGAAAAACGTAGCAATTGTAATTATGTTTTGGAAGAACATTAATTTTTAGATTATTTAACACATTGTTTTACTTTTGTAAATAACAAACAAAATAAATGAAGAAAATAGTTGTCCTCTTCTTTTCAGTAATGCTTATCTCATTTTCTTCTAATGCAGGAGAAATTGACACCAACTATGTTCAAAAATTTAAGAATCTTTTTATGGTAAAAGGATTTCTTTTGAACAATGGTTTTCAATACACCATCACTCCACAAAACAATGATGCATTTACAGAAAAGCAATTGGATGATGCGCGCGTATTTTATACTGCAAACATTCCACCAGTAACAGGAGTTTCTTTAAACGTAAAAGGAATTGGATTCACTTATATTTTCAAATTTACGAATGACTATTTGGATACAACCTCCAGAATAAAATCGGGGTACAAACAATTTCAAATGAATATTTATGGAAGCAAGTTTGGATTTGAAGGATATTATCAAGATTACTCCAGATTTTATTTTCATTATAAAGGTGACGAAATTTTAGCGAAAAATTACAATGCAGATATTCGTGCTTATCAATTTGGTGCAACCGCCATCTTTATAAATAATGGGAAAAAGTTTTCATACAATGCTGCATTTAACCAAAATCAATTTCAAAAAAAATCGGTTGGTTCTTCATTAACTGTGTTTGGATTAAGGTACAATGAAATCTCCAGCAGAAATCTGATTCCGGATAGTGTAAAAAAATATTTCAAAGAGTATCCCGACTTAAATTCAAATCGCAATTATGCATTTATTTTTCAGCAAGGTTATGCCTACAACTTAGTTAAAAATGGTTTTTATTTTTCCAATGCTTTGTTTCTTGGAGCAGGTTTACAAAAGCAGGTTTATGAATATCCGGAAGGTAAAAAAAGCAGATTAGGCGTACCTGTTACAATAAGAGCAAAATCAAGTTTAGGATACAATGGCAAAGTATTTTTTGGAGGATTATATGCGAATGCGGATTATTCTCAATCGAAAATTAAAAGCTTGCAAACACAACAATTTCAATATACGTATGGAATTTTTCTGGGTTTAAGAGCAATAGAATTGACAAAATCAAAATCACAAATACGACAAGAAGAAAAGAGAAAAAAAGACGCAGTAAAAAAAGCGAAAGAGGATAAAAAGAAAGCTGCTCAGGATAAAAAGAAAAAGAAGTGATTGCGTCCTTACGAGTGAGGATTATCCGCGACAATCATAAAAAATGGAACCTGCCTGCCGCCAGGCAGGCACTGATTAAACGGATTAAAACGGATCTTTATTTTTTTGTTAGATTTATTGCATATTTATCGCCTGTGGCGATTGGATAAAAAACACTTCCCAGCGAGGAAGGAAATCCGACTGCAACAATCCCATTCTTTTACAATACTCATTCAATTAAAAGCCTCAATATTAAAATTATCCGTGTAAAATCGGATAATAATCAACAATTATTTGTTTTCTATCTTTTTTGTTCTAATTTAGCTACTGAGACTACTCCACTCAACAGTTATTTATTACAATTAATTGCACGCAAAACAATCTGTTTTATGGAAGAACTTTCTTTTAAATCCCCTTCCTTATTACATCCCACAGAGCATACTTTATTACTAAATTTTAATTTATTAATTTTAAACCCCTAAAAATGAAACGCACGCTATTTCCCACGCACGCTATTTCCCACGCACGCTATTTTTCACAAAGCGCTTGTAACAATTAGTTTTATTATTTTGAGCGCATCCTATTCCATAGCTCAAGCACCTGCAAAATGGAGTGTCAATGGAAATACTGCTGTCAGCGGTGATTTTTTAGGAACAACCAATAACGAAGATTTAGTTTTTAAAACA